>DATFHE010000001.1:0-4344 GCA_035248745.1 Anaerolineales bacterium
TGGTTGGCAAGCTTCGGTTGACTGTGCAGGGGCCAGCCGGACACACAATCACCTTACGCTACGCCGAGGTTCTGGAGGGCGGCGAGTTGAGTATTCGCCCGCTACGCTTTGCCAGGGTGACGGACCACTATACGTTGAAAGGCGAAGGGATAGAAACATGGGAACCTCGCTTCACATATCATGGTTTCCGGTATGCCCAGATTGAAAACTGGCCCGGAGAACTCAAACTGGATGATTTTCGCGCGGTCGTCTGCCATTCGGATATGGAACGCACGGGCTGGTTTGAATGTTCAGATCCGTTACTTAATCGCTTTCACGAAAACGTAGTTTGGAGCATGCGCGGCAACTTTTTTGATGTCCCCACTGATTGCCCGCAACGAGATGAGCGTCTGGGCTGGACAGGCGACTTACAGGTTTTTTCTCCCACAGCATCATTTTTATATGAGGCATCCGGGTTTCTAACCTCCTGGCTCCAGGATCTGGCTGCCGACCAGTCAGAAGATGGAGGGATTGTCCCGGTTGTCGTTCCAGACGTACTGTCTGACCCTCCCATGGGCGCAGCAGCCTGGAGTGACGCGGCTGTAATCGTACCCTGGGTGATCTATCAGCGCTTCGGCGATTCAGGCATCCTAGCCTCCCAATTCGAGAGCATGCGCACCTGGGTCGATCGTATGGTTGACCTCGCCGGCGATAGCTTGCTCTGGGATCAGGGATTCCAGTTTGGCGATTGGCTTGACCCTGCCGCGCCGCCGGAGGACCCTGGCAACGCTCGTGCGAGCCACCCATTAGTCGCCACTGCTTACTTTGCCCGTTCGGCGGAATTGGTTGGCCGCATAGCGGGCATCCTTGGTCTCGCGGAAGAGGAGTCCCATTACCTTTCTCTGGCACAAAAAGTGCGAGCATCCTTCGCCAGGGAATATATTACGCCAGCAGGACGCCTTCTCAACGACGTCCAGACTGCCTATGCTCTGGCAATTGAGTTTGATTTGTTTCCAGTCATGGAGCAGCGCCAACATGCGGCGCAGCGTTTACGCGAGTTAGTGCAGGAAAATCGCTACCATATTGGGACAGGCTTTCTTGGTACTCCCTTGATTTGCGATGCCTTGTGCAACACAGGTTACTATGCCGCTGCTTATCGTCTCTTACTGCAACAGGAATGCCCTTCCTGGCTCTACCCGGTGACCATGGGGGCGACCACGATCTGGGAGCGATGGGACAGCATGCTGCCAGATGGCTCGGTCAACCCCGGTGAGATGACTTCCTTCAATCATTATGCTCTGGGCGCCGTGGCAGATTGGCTGCATCGGACAGTGGCCGGGCTTGCACCTGCGGAGCCGGGATATCGAAAGACCGCGATCCAGCCACGCCCCGGCGGCGGAATTCGCCATGCATCCGCGCAGCACTTAACCCCGTATGGACTTGCCAAATGCCAATGGTCGATCGAGGGACAAACGATCACAATTGATATTCGCGTGCCACCGAACACTTCGGCGGTTGTTCATCTGCCCGGCAAATCGGAGGACGCGCTGGAGGTTGGCTCAGGAACGCATAGCTGGTCCTATCCGTATCAGGATCCTGATGCTCGCGGACCCCTGTCGGTGGATGATCCAATTGGCGAGCTCGCCGACGCACCCGAAGCCTGGAACGTCATCATGGATGCGATTGCTCGCCTGGCGCCTCGAAGTCACTTTCTTAAGTATGGATTGCAGACGCGGAGAAAAACGTCATTGCGTCGGGCACTGGAAAAGCTGCCGAATGCCGACGAAGTTCTGAAAGACATCTCTAATACGCTTTCCAAATTTTAAGAGTGATGGTGTGCACGTGCCAGGCAGTTTATGAGTGTAGATGAGCGAACAGGGAATTCAAATCGTCAGTAACCAGCGCGCTTCTTCCCGTAAATCGTAATTCTCCCAGAAGATCCGCAGCCGGGTTGATATATATAACCCCGCCTGCACATTGGTTCGGGCTGCCCACTCGAGCGCAGTCCGAAGGTTGTCGCGCTCTACAAACAAACGATCCAGCCACTTGTCATGATCGGTACTATGGAAGGTCAGTTCGAGCTGCCGTAAGAGGTTTAAATAATAGCGTAGTTGACGATCACGAATCGTCTTCTCTTCACCGGCTTCCCTCAGTTTTTCCTGTGCAAACGAGCGAACCACCTCATGGAAACCATAACGCGTATCGAATCCTGATTGCTGATGGACGACAATTAAAGACTTTTTCCAAAGCGCGCGGGTGCGCTCCAGACTGTCTTTCACACCAAGCGCCTGTGCGGCGGGAAGAGTCCAGCCCCCTGTAAATACCGAGAGCCGCCGGATGAAAACACGTTCTGCCTCTGTGAGCAAATTCCAGCCCCATTCAATGGACGCGCGCATCGTCTGGTGGCGGGGTAATGTAGAACGAGTATTACTTACTAACAAATCGAAAGAATGATTTAACTGTTCCAGGATTTCATCCAGCGTAAAGATACCGGCATGAGCTGCCGCAAGCTCAATCGCGAGTGGGATACCATCCAATCGATTGCATATCTGGATCAGGGTTGGGATATTTGCCTGTGTGACTTCAAAGTTGGAGAAGACCAGCCTAGCACGCTGGGCGAACAATTGAATGGCTTCAGCATGGGCCGTCTCGTTAACCAGTTGTGTCTCATACTTCTCAGGGACGGTCAGCGGCGGAACATGATACACAGCTTCTCCTTCCAGGCGCAGGAGATCGCGGCTTGTCGCGAGGATCCGTAGGTTTGGACAGGTCGTAAGAAGCGTCTCTGCCAACCGTGCACAGGCGTCCAACAGGTGTTCACAGTTATCGAGGATTAATAACAGGGTCTTGCCCTGTAATTCATCCACCAGGGTCTTGACTATATTCTGATCCAATGACTCAGAGATACCCAGGAACGAAGCGACCGTCTGGGGTAGAAGGTCTGCCTCTGCCAGAGATTCAAGCGAGACGAACCATACGCCATCCGGATAATGACTCAACAAGCTTTGCCCGGTCTGTAGTGCCAGGCGTGTCTTGCCGATACCGCCTGCGCCGATCAGTGTGACCAGCCGGTTGTTCACAAGGAGCCTGGAGAGTTCGTTGCGTTCCTGTTCGCGTCCAATAAACGCTGTGAGATGGACCGGCAGGTTATGCTTCGGCTTTGTCTTTTCCAGCCGCGAAGTTCTCTGTGTATCGAAAAAAGGCTTGAGTTCCCCTTTGCGAATCCTTTTATAGAGCTCGCGCGTCTCGGGTTGCGGATCCAGGTTGAGCTCTTTGCGAAAAAGTTTCTCCAGCGTCCTGTATTGCTGGATCGCCGCCGACTGCTGGTCCGACAGTACATATAGCTCCATTAACGTACGATGTGTCGCTTCATTCAACGGATCCAACCCCACCAGGCGTTGTGCGTGAGGAATGGCGGAGGGGATTTGACCTAACGCCGTGTAGTCCTCCACCAGCATTTGCAGGGCGTCTGCAAACTCTTGACGCAAGCGTTCCGCTTTGGCAAGCGCCCATTCATTGAAGTTGGGTCCCTCTTTCAGGCTAAAACCGCTCAGGAAGTCATCGCGATACAGCCTGACTGCCTCCTCCAGCAGCGGGATGCGTTGTGCAGAGGAGGCTTGTTGATTTGCCTGGCTCCACAAGGATCGAAATCGTGCGACATCCAAGATAATGTTTGCCTGAGGGTGTAGATAAACCGTTTCATGTTCGGCGAGAATCCAACCGTCCCCGATGAATTTCGTGACCTCCCATAGCGTGTGACGCAGGTTCCCCAAAGCCTTAGCCGGTTCATAATCGGTCCAGAGCAGCACTGCCAGCGACTCGCGTGTATATCTCTGACCGGGATGTTCCAGATCACTCACAGCCAGGTAAGCGAGCAAAGCAACCACCGCCCTGCGGCTGGCGGTGACGGGCACTTGGTCCAGTTGAAATTGAGGTGTACCGATGAGTTGTATCGCAAGTTGCATACACACCCTCCTGAGGTTATACGCTGACGAAGATTATACGCGAAAGTTTACAGAAACGATCAAATGATACAGTTTTCGGGGCGTTTTGACACGTTCACGACACGCTCAATAAGTACACTCAATCCAATAGGAACTCACATACGGAGGAGGCTGAAATGAATAAGAACCGCGTTTCCCATTGGATATACATCGGATTGCTTGTCCTGCTGACTGCCTGTCAGGCGGCGGGGCAGCCCCTGAGCGCCGCGGTGTCCGAACCCAGAGAGACCATCGAAGGTATGCGCCTGACGACGGGCGCGGCGGATGCGGCTCCACTCTGGACGTACTGCTCGCCCTCCGAAGAAAACACGCATATCCGGACGTTTAACTGCCGCGCTCCCGTCTGGCAAACGCTGGCTGT
>DATFHE010000002.1:0-5754 GCA_035248745.1 Anaerolineales bacterium
ATCAAAAACTCCTGCAGGAGCGCGCCAAACTGCGCGAAGCGAATGCCCAGCTTCTCAATGCTTATGAAGCAACGATTGAGGGCTTATCTCACGCCCTGGACCTGCGCGACCGTGAGACTGAAGGACATAGCCGCCGCGTGACGGAGGTTACCGTTAAACTCGCGCAGGCGTTAAGCATCAGTGAGGATGAGATCACGCACATCCGTCGCGGCGCCCTCCTGCATGATATTGGTAAAATCGGCATTCCTGATTCCATTTTACATAAGCCAGCTACACTCACCGAAGACGAATGGGTTACTATGCGTAAACATCCCCAGTTCGCATATAACATGCTTTCCCACATTGAATATCTGCACCCGGCTCTTGCCATTCCCTATAACCATCACGAGAAATGGGATGGCACAGGGTATCCGCGTGGGTTGAAGGGCGAAGAAATCCCTATGAGCGCACGCCTGTTCGCCATTGCCGACGTGTGGGATGCCCTCACCTCCGACCGACCTTATCGGAATGCATGGACTCCTGTACAGGCTCAGGCGTATATACGCGAACAATCTGGAAAGCACTTCGACCCTCAGGTCGTCGATTTATTCTTCCAGGTGACCGAAGAGTCTTAAGCAGCTATTTGTAAGGCAAGGGAATCAATACCTGGCTGAGTTCTCCCCCACCCAGGTGCGGAATCGAATATCGTTTTTGGTGCTGTTCTTGACTTCATACATCAGCTCGTCTGCCATGTTCACAAGCTGTTCCGCCGAGTACGGAGAGAACTCGCAACTGACCGCTCCCATGCTAAAGGTCACAGGCCAATTTTGCTGCTGCATCTTCTCCATCAGGTTGGCGTACACTTTGGAAACGACCAGGCGCGCTTCCGGCTGGCGTGTGGACGGTAACAGCAGCACAAATTCATCTCCTCCCAGCCGCGCCACGGTATCTGTGATTCGCAGCTGCGATTTTAGCTCGGTAGCGATGAATCGCAATAGGTTGTCGCCGATTTTATGTCCGAACAGATCATTTACCAGCTTGAAGTTATCGATATCCACGTACACCAGTGTAATTGGGTGCGGATATCTTCGAATCCGGCTAATTTCCATCTGCAACAATTCATTGAAATACCGCGCATTGACAGCCCCGGTTATATAATCCGTGCGAGCGGCGAGTTGCTCCTCATTGCGTGAGCTTTGCAATTCGGTCACCAGATAGACAACGACTACATAAAATGCAGTGCGGACCAGCGTATTGAGAAAATAGAAGATAGAATGAGAATACGTCTGACCTGCGGCAATTTCAGCACCGAGAAGTGTCAGTCCGCTGATAAAAGAAAGAAACAGTCCGGTTTTGTAATCTACCGCCCACGTGACCAATACAACAGGAATTAAATAAAACAGCGAGAGCGTAAACTCATTACCCGTCGCGTAATCAATGAGACCGAGCAAGCCGACGACGATAAACCCCGTAATCGTCCAAAAAAGAGGGCTTCGATGTTCAAGAGTTTCGAGAAAACGTTTCGCTCTTTGCGTCATAAGTCATACTGCATAATTCCTAAAATAAAGAAAATGCCCACCATCATGACGAGGGGGCGGCAATTGAGCGCATTTATTTTACACTATTTCAAGCGCTCCTTAATCACGCGTCTCATCAAGTCCGAGCGTTTAATTTATTGTTCTTTGTACTATAATGCAATTCTCGGGGGAATAGACCAGACATCGACGCACTCATCGCTCTATGACATATTAGTGGTATGGAGGCTCCTATGCTCAATCATATTCTTGTCCCGCTCGACGGCTCTGCGCTCGCCGAGTGCGTATTACCCCATGTAGCCGCTGTTGCGCCCGTCACCCATGCACGGATCACGCTTCTACACGTTTTACAGAAAACCCAGAATGGCGGTGGCAGCGCCGCAGTGGACCCCGTCGAATGGCATTTGCAAAAGCAGAATGCAGAAAAATATCTGGAGGGAGTTGCTGCCCGTTTGAGTGAATCTGGTATCCTGGGCGTGGAGTCGGTGATTCTGGAGGGAAACCCGGCAGGTAGTGTGATTGATTTTGCTCGCAGCAATAACGTGGATTTGATCGCCCTCAGCACCCATGGGCACAGCGGCTTGAGCGGCTGGAATGTGAGCGGCGTCGTCCAGAAGATCCTCCTGCGCTCTTATATATCCACTTTGTTGGTTCGCGCCTATATGTCTTCTTCCGCAGGAACAACCAAGATTCGTTATAAACGGCTGTTTGTTGGAATGGATTGCTCTTCCCGTTCTGAGTTCGTCCTGCCATTTGCTATTAACCTGGCGCAGTTCTATAAAGCTCAGTTGATCCTGGGAACCGTTATCGAAAAACCACGTTTGATTAACCGCATGCCTGTTTCGGAAGAAATTGCAGATCTCGCCAACCAGTTTGTAAAGAAAAATCAACAGGCTGCCGAAAATTATTTCAAACAACTCCTAGCTCAGTTTTCAACAAAGGATTTAAAGATCAAGACCCATACTTCGATTGGCGACAACGCAATTGCTGTCCTGCACGATCTGGCGGAAGAATCCAATGCAGATCTGGTGCTCCTCGCTGCACACGGCGAAACAGGCGATAGACGCTGGCCTTATGGAAGCGTCACCACCAGCTTTATTGCCTATGGCAATACCTCGCTCCTGATCATGCAGGATCTGCCTCCTGGCGAAATTCATCCGACGCGTGCCGAACGCGCGATCATGGAAAGCAAGGGGCATTGATCGATGCAATCCGCCGCACCCATCGAGCAAGCCGACCTCCTAAAACAAAATACACCCCTCTCCAGCAACGAACCTGATCAGGCGATTGCGGAGCTGGCGCGTCAATTAAGAGATTGCAGACCACGGCGCTCAGGCTTTATCATCCCTGCTCGCCTCAACCAGTTCATGCGTTTCTTCCAGGAGTGCTACGATTATTTCGAGGAAACCAATAAGGCATTGATCTCCACTTCACAAACCTCAGAATGGTTGATGGACAATTTCTATGTGCTCGAGCAGGCAATACGACAGGTAGAACAAGACCTTCCGGCGGATTACTATCAACGTCTACCCAAAACACGAGATGGCTGGGCGCGCATTTACATCCTTGCACTGGCCGCTGCGCGGCGCGAAGATACCCGCCTCGAGATCGAACAGACCAAGCACTTCCTCCGGGTGTTTCAGGAGGTTACTCCACTTACTATCGGTGAGCTCTGGGCGCTACCGTTGATGCTGCGGCTGACGGTGCTCGAATCACTGGCGGGCGCTCTTGCGGCAGTCACCAAATTAAAGTGGGAGTCGGTGTCACCACCCAAAGTAAATGTGGAAGCTTTCGGTTCTCCTGAACTTCAAGGTGAGCCTGACCAGATTGTTGCCAACTCGATCCTCAGCCTTCGTTTGCTGGCGACACAGGACTGGAAAGCATTCTTTGAATCCACCAGTATTCTTGAAAACATCCTGCGCCGCGACCCGACTGGTGTTTACGCTCAGATGGATTTCGAAACCCGTAATCATTATCGCAATGCCCTGGAGGAACTGGCAGATGGGTCTACGATGGATGAAGCTGGGATTGCCGCGCAGGCGATTGAACTGGCGCAGTTGGGCACGTCGGCACGGGAAGGTCATGTTGGATATTATCTGATCGATGCAGGACGGGAGGCGCTCGAAGAACGGATCAAGTTCCGCCCAAAGTTGTCTCAAGCGCTTGTCAGGATTGTCAAAAAGAATGCCACAGTCTTCTATCTCGGCGGGATTACACTTCTGACCTTCGCGATCTGTTTTCTCATTGTCTTTTACACCGCGAGAGTGGGGGGGACAGCGATCCACATGATCGTGGCAGGCGTGTTGAGCCTTCTGCCGGTCTCGTCTGTGGCAATTGATCTGATAAATGGACTGGTCATTTCGTTGATCCCGCCGCGTACGCTGCCTAAAATCAATTTCGAGAATGGTGTATCGGAAGAATATCGTACGATGGTGGTTATCCCGGCGCTGCTTGCCACCGAACGCGACGCGCCCTTCCTTCTCAGCCAGATTGAACGGCACTTCATTGGCAACAGCGATCCAAACATTTTCTTCGCCCTGCTCACAGACTTTGCAGACGCGCCTGAAAAAGAAATGCCGGACGACCAGGCACCCGTCGAGCAAACCCGCGCCGCCATCGAGGCATTGAACCAAAAATATGCGAACGGTGAATATCGTCCCTTTTACTTCTTCCACCGGGAACGCGTCTGGACCGCGAGCGAGGAATGCTGGATGGGCTGGGAGCGCAAGCGCGGCAAATTGGAAGAACTTAACAAGCTACTGAGCGGCAGCGACGCCACAACGTTTTTCGTCAAGGACGGCGACTTACGTATGCTGCCGACTATCCGCTATGTGATCACGCTGGACGCCGATACGATCCTTCCGCGGGAAGCTGCCCGCGAGCTGATCGGCACACTGGCGCATCCGTTGAACCGCGCCGAGTTTGATCCTGCTACAGCTGAGATCACAGCCGGCTACACCATTCTCCAGCCGCGCACCCAGGTGCGGCCTGCTTCAGCAAATCGATCTCTCTTCACGCGTGCCTATTCCGGGGATTCAACCATCGACCTGTACACACGCGCGGTGTCGGATACCTATCAGGATCTGTTTGGAGAGGGAAATTATGTAGGTAAAGGCATCTACGATGTGAAGGCGTTTCAGAAAAGTCTGCACGACAAGATTCCTGAGAATCGTTTGCTCAGTCATGACCTCTTCGAAGGGATGCAGGGACGCTGCGGACTGTTGACCGATGTCGTCCTGTATGAAGATTACCCGCCTCATTACCTGGTCTACACCGACCGTATGCACCGCTGGGTGCGCGGCGACTGGCAGCTCTTGCCGTGGCTTGCAAATAGGGTGCCGCATCGAACCACACCTGCCTTGGCGGACGGTGCCAGGGAAGACAGGGTACGCAGCACACTATCGGTGATAGACCGCTGGAAGCTTTTCGATAATTTGAGGCGTAGTCTGGTGCCGCTCGGGGTGCTGGCATTACTGGGCGGTGGATGGCTCTCTCTACCCGGTTCTGACCTGCTGTGGATGTTCATTGCACTTTCACCCTATCTGATGGCGGTGTTCAGCAACTTTTTTGTAGAGGTGCGGCACAGTTTTTCGAGGAAGCACTCTACCGTAATCTCGCGTCCCATACGTCTGGCAACGCTGCGGTCGCTATTCGAAATTATCTTTCTTCCGCATGAAGCACTGGTAGTCTTGGATGCAATCATCACAACGCTGGTTCGTCTATTCATCACACACAGACACATGCTGCAGTGGGTAAGCGCCGCACATACTGTGCAGATTTTCGGAAAACGGCTGCATCTGAAATCGGCATGGCAGGCAATGATCATTGCGCCTCTGCTGGCGTTTTTGTTCTCTCTCATGCTGTTCGTCCTTGACCGGCAAACCCTGTGGGTTGCGTTGCCGCTTGTGATTGGCTGGATTGCTTCGCCGTATATCGCGACCCGCATCAGTGAACCCTACCGGCGGCCTGTAAAGAAGGTCATCCCGGCGCAGGAACATAAATTGCGTCTGCTGGCGCGCTCCACATGGCTGTACTTCGAGCACTTTGTCGGCCCGGAGGATCGCTGGCTCCCACCCGATCATTTTCAGGAAAGCCCGCGCGGTGTTGTAGCACACCGTACCTCTCCCACCAACATCGGCTTGGCTTTGTTATCCACACTCTCCGCTCACGATCTGGGATACATCGGTCCGCTGGAACTTTCTCTGCGTCTGCGCGATTCGTTCGACAGCATGGATTCGCT
>DATFHE010000003.1:0-7078 GCA_035248745.1 Anaerolineales bacterium
TTCAAAAAATCGACTGTCATGCGCGCTGTTGCTCCCCAGAGCAGCTCGCCATCGTAGGGATGGAAGGCAATCAGGGAACGCGTCCGCCCCGGCATCTCAAATTGCCAGCGATTCGACGGGTTTGCCAGCCACGCCAACGGGATGGTGAAGACCCGCGCCACCTCATACGCCCCCACCCGAAAGACGGCTGGCCACCGCACAATCCCCACTACCGGCGTGACGCGGAAATAGGTGATCGTGATGAGGTTGGATAATCTTCCCAAGACCTTGACTTCACTCGGGTTGATTCCAATCTCCTCATCGGCTTCGCGCAGGGCGGTCTGTTCGGGTGTCGTTTCGCCTTCATCGCACGCCCCGCCGGGGAAGGAGACCTGCCCTTTATGGGATTCAACAGTGTCTGTGCGCCGCGTGAATAGAAGGTGCCACTCTCCGTCATACCAGACCAGCGGGATTAATACCGCCGCGCATTTCAGTTTTGTTTCATCCGTGAGATCAATTTCAGAGAACCCACCCGAAGAAGGGTCTTTCCTGAGGGACTCTTCCAGACATCGTGAAATGTAATCTTCCGTCAGTGTAACAGGCATAGTGCAGCTACCGAATTGGGCTGCCACAATAGGCACATTCCGCGGTCACATCATCCAGCCATTCCACTTCATCGGGTAAGACTGCGCCCCCGCAAGAGGGACAGCGGCTAGTAAGAACAGTTCTTTTCCTGGGTGACTCTAATGAAGTCTCAGAAGGCATCAGGGTTTTCAGCAGGGCTTCTAGTTCAGAAGCTTCTTTGCTGAATCCTCGGTCATTCAGTTCTGTGATCACACGTTTGCCAGCGTTCTGCAACCGCAGGAACTTCTGGCGTTCCGCGAGTAATTCGAGTCCGCGCCTGAGGGATGGCATTCCCAGCGCTATTTGCCCTGCGAGGATCCGGGCCTGCCCCGCCTTTAAATAGAATATAGGCGCACGAGCTCCGCCGCGGGCAGACGCCGTTTCGGCAAGCTTTTCAAAAAGCTCGCCCGCGCGCCCATATTGACCTTTGTCGAAGGCGAAGATCGCCTCCTGCAGGATCGGAGGTACCTCCGCGGCAAGCGTCTTACGGATGTGACGGCGGAACACGCGGCGCATCAGGTTTGTTCCTCCACTTGACCTGAGCCGACTTCTTCAGAAAGCGGTTTGCCTCTCGGATCGTCTCCTGGTTCGATGCGCCGCGCAAACACCAGAAATCCCGTATGCGCCACCATCCGGTCTGTGGGGCGGATGCGAGTTGGCTCCGGTTTGTAATAGCGAAGTAGAAGCTCGCAAACTTCCACAAACGCAAATCGGTTTTGGCGCAACGCCATCAGCGTTTTTTCCACCTGGTTGAACGTGGGGATCAGACAACACAAATAACCGCCAGGCTTGAGCGCGGCGCGTACTTGCTCTGTATAGTCATATGGATTCGGCACGTCGAGGAAGAAGGCATCCACATCGGTTTCGTCGAAGCCTTGTCCGATGTCGCGCAGCTTAAA
Source organism: Anaerolineales bacterium (assembly GCA_035248745.1). Classification (GTDB taxonomy): domain Bacteria; phylum Chloroflexota; class Anaerolineae; order Anaerolineales; family Villigracilaceae; genus Defluviilinea. The sequence goes on from DATFHE010000003.1 coordinate 1,503, forward strand.
GTCCACGCGTGAGTCGAGAGCGAAGCGGGTCAGGTTCTTGCGCGCAAGGTTTTGTGCATCTGGTTTGACCTCATACGAGATGACGCGCCCCTGCGGCCCGACCGCGAAGGCTAAGGCTGTGGTCATCGAGCCGGAGCCGGTGCCCGCCTCCATCACGGTCTGCCCGGGACCAATGCCCATCGTGATCAGGATAAAGCCAATGTCCTTGGGGTAGAGGATCTGGGTTGTGCGCGGCAATTCGTTAATGAGATCAGCGAGCGAAGGCTGCAATAAATAGAAGGGCGCGCCGATGTGACTGAACACCTGCGTCCCCCAGGGTTTGCCGATCAAATCGTCGTGTTGCAGGATGCCGCGATGGGTCTCGAATTTCGTTCCCCCCTGGAGTGTGAGAATAAAATGTTTATGCCGCAGGCCCACAAGCTGAGCAAGGTCACCATTGCGCGCGATGGCAGAGGAATGATTAAGTGGCATGTGATTATCTTATCATGACCTGTTTTGCGCTAGGAGCTGTGCTCTGTTTGCTCTGTGGAAATCATCGGCTGCGAAGATGAAGGGATCGTCATGACTCTCATCCTGCGATTGGAGGTCGTAAGAATTACAAACAATCCCACGGCAAGGAGGATCATGAAGGCAATGAGCCACGGCTGGAGCGTCCCTAGAGGACCAGGTTGATCCAGAAATTCTGCGAGCGTTGAAAACGTAAAGAGCATCGCGAACGCGTTCCAGAGCCCGTGCAGCAGGACAGCGAAGAGATACGTTCCGATCAAATGCTGATACCGTCTCTCGCGCCAGGCAGATGCGATCGCAGCGCCCATCAGGGCAGATGTGGTAATGTGCAACAGCCCGGTGCCGATGCGCGTGAACAGCAGAACTGCCCATTCACTCGCTTGGCCGCTTACACCAATCGTCTCCACCAGCGCGTAGCCCGCGCCGCTCAGAACGCCCAGTGTAAACCCCTGGGCATTCGAATTCAATTTTCCGGCAAGCAGCCAGACCCCAAGAGGCTTGCACAATTCCTCAATCGCTGGAACAAGCACCGCGATAAAGAGCAATGCCATGACCATCACACCGGGACTCGTCAGGTAGGGCGAAAGAAGATCTTGCACCGCTTCCGATTGGGGACCAAGAACCATGAGCTGTCTCGCAACCCCCTGCAGCTCAGAAAATAATTCCGGTTGTGATGAAACGTAAATGACGCCGCCGATAAGCAAAACAATCGCAATGATCGTTTCCAGGATCAGCAGGAGGAGAGGTGCGAGAGTCATTCCCAGCCCAAGAACACTCCAGGATTGCCAGCGCGTTGCCAGAGGCAAGGTTTGCGCACCGAGCGCAAGCAAAACAACCAGCGGAAGTACCACGGCTGGAAGGGTCAGAAGCGGCAAAACTACCCAGTTAAGCGGTTCTATTCCACTTATCTGACTCCCGGTCAGAATTGCCGCCGAAGCCACAAGGATACCAAGGAGGATTTGTAAACGGGAGACGGAAATAGACGCATTCTGATCTGCTACTGGCTTTCGAAGTGTCTTTTGGAATGCGAAAAAGGCAATCACAAATAATAAGGCTGCCTCAAACCCAAAGGCAAGGAAAAGGATTGTCTGTTGGGCTTGGACTGTTTCACCCGTGACGAATGCAAAAAAAGCTGCGAACCCCATTAGCAGCCCAATTCCCAGCAGGAACAAGCCGCTCAACGCAAACAGGATCGCACCGAGCAAAGACGGGATGTGCGTGGACGTATTTTGCACTTATTTTTCCTCGACCGTAATGCTAATGAGTTTATCCCCAGGCGGCGTATCGGTTCCGGGTTGGGCATCGCGAGGCGATAACTGCTCGAGGATTTCCCGGCCACTTAGCACTTCTCCAAAGATCGTGTATTTTCCGCTGTACTCGGCGATTGGTGCATAGGTGATGAAGAACTGGCTCCCACTTGTGTCCGGACCCGAATTGACCATGGCGACCATACCTGGTTTATCGAATGTCAATTCCGGATCGATTTCTGTGATGATGTAATACCCGGGGTTTCCTTTGCCTGTGCCGCTCGGATCGCCCGTCTGTGCGAAGAGACCGGGGATGACACGATGGAACGTGATATTGTCGTACCAGCCCTCCCGTACCAGGAATAAAAAGGAATTTACGGTCATTGGCGCTTTATCCGCGAACAGTTGGATGACGACATTCCCTTTTTGGGTATGCAAAGTAGCAATATATTGCTTGTTTGGCTGAACCGTGACAGCCGGGCACGATGTATATTGTCGTTTTCCCAATACGATCAACTGAAGGATCTCGTTAAGACTGTTGTAGTCACGCGGACCCCCGTAGATCTGCCCGTTGATGAGAATCAATGGCGTGCCGGGTAGACCGATCTTCTGGCCGCTCTCCCAGGATTCCTGTACCTTTGTCACAATATCCTCACGTTTGAGATCCGCTTCGAATTGATCCGTGTCCATCCCCAACGCGGAGACCTGGGCGCGCAGCCACTGCTCGAAGTCTGCTACGGATAACTGGATCCAGTTCTCCTGCTGCGTATATAAGAGCTCGTGCATTTCCCAGAAGCGGTCCTGTTCCCCGGCGGCTTCGGCAGCCTGCGCAGCAAGAGCTGCCTTGTCGTTGACTGCCAGCAAGGGAAAGAGGCGGCTGACCACACGTACTTCCGCGGCTTGCTCCTCCAAGAGTCGATCAAGAGCTTCTGCCAGCAAGCCGCTCCTCAGGTCCTGATAATCGCTGTATTCTGTAATGGTGAGAAGCGGGTCGTCCGCGCCCCGCACGTGATCGGCTTCACTCTCGGGCGGGAATAACGAGGGCGTTTCCACGCCCGGCGTGGGCTCCACTTGCAGAGCGGTACACGCAGGTGGTGTAGGGAGGACGATACTTGGAACGGGTGTGGAAGGAGTAACAGTTGAAGCAGGTGAGGGAGAACAAGCAATGAGAAACGTAAAAAGAAAGAGCAGAGAGGAAAGAAGTTTACGCATATAGAATTTGTAGATAGACACGGTGCTATTGTGCACTATCTATTGAATCGCTTGCTGGAGCTGCTCGAACGACGTCATCCAGGAAATTGTGTTGATGAAGTCTGCCAGCGAGTCGCTTTGCTCGCGCAAGGCGCGCACGGCTGGACCTACCGGGTCTTCGCCGGCTGCACCTCCGGGTACATCGGCATAAGCGCCGTGGAAGGCGAAATACGCCTGATTGAGCTTGCGGAGCAAATATCCGTTTTCCCAGAAGACCTGCCGGCGCTGTTCCATGTACGCTTCGGCGTCTTGGATCTTTCCCTCGGCGAGCATCTGATCGGCGGTCACGCGTGTTTCATGCATCTCGGCGCGAAAGTCAAACGGTGGAGGATCGTCCTGCGCGTCGGAAGGGAGAAATGAGTCGTGAAACGAGGCGATGTTCAGATCCAGCTTAAAGCCAGAAGGGAGCAGTTCAGGATAATGCTTTTGAAGGACATACGTCCCAACTTCATTCCCTGCAATGGATGCAGTTGTCTCGTTCATGGTGCGGACCTCGGGCGTGGTGCTGTAATTGAGCCCCAGAGGACGAAGGTTCAAGTAGTTGTGAGTCCATTCGTGGGCGATCGTGTCGAGAGTCCAGCGCAGGTCGGTGGTTTCCATCACCATGGTAGGATACACGCCCACGCCGCCAATGGGCACCACCAGCGTGGAGACGTCCAGAGATTTTGCCACTTTGTCTTCCAGCGTGATCTGGTCGTCGAGGGTGAGCGTAGGCAGAATGGAGATGTTTGCAATTTGCTGTATCACACTGCGTTCGGAAACGATCAATGCCAGCGGTGTAGAGGATGTGTGATAAAGAACTGGAGGAACCGGCTGACCGATGGCTGTTAGTCCCAGTTCTGCCAGGGCATCGGTGATCTGGCTTTGCAGGGTCGCCTCCGCGAGCGGCGCAAGAGAACGCTGCCAGGCAATCAAGTCATCCCGCTGATCTCGCACGTAAGAACTGGTTGACTCTTTATCGGCGACGTCCGGGTTGGCATAAATCTCTTCGATCTGACGTTCTGCCTGCATCAGGTTCTGGGTTGTGCGCAGGTAATCGATTACGATTTCCTTGTTTGTGCCGCGGTCGAACAGATACGGCAGCCCTAAAGTACTCTGTTCGAGCTTGGTCCAGGCGGCATTCCAGACCCAGTTGGGATAGTCGAATTCGATCTCACGCGTAAACGAGCGGACTCGGTCGGACGTGCCGGTCAGGCGCGGGGCATCTCCCGTCGCCGCAATGATCATAGCGAACGTAAGCGCCAGAAAATCCAGGATTTGTAACATTCGATAAACCATGCGATGATTATAACCAGAGAATATGCCGTACGAAATCCTCCAATGGCAAATGTGTGGGAATTCACCACATCATCCCAGAATGGGTAAGAAACGGCTGCCACTTTCTATCTTCTTTCACGTAGAAGACATAGCAACTCCTTTTCCAAGCTGTAAAGCCGCATACTTGTCTACATTCATCGTGAATTCATAATTGTGAAGTATAAACAAATTCTTGTAAACTAAAAAATCGATCATTTGAGGCAGCCCCTCATGGAGGAAACAATGCGTTCGTTCTTCAGGAAATACAGAAATCTATTGATCATTTTATTGATCGTTATCCTCGCGGCGTCAGCATTCATCTTTGTACGCGGCTCGAGCCCGGAGGCTGCCAGTCAGTTCCAAACAGCAACCGCTGAGCGCGGCACCCTGACCGCGACGATCGGCGCCACAGGGACAGTCCGCGCCAAACAGACTGCGGTACTGATCTGGCAGGCCGCCGGAACGGTGGATACCGTCAACGTGAAAGTGGGCGATAACATTCCTGAAGATTTTGTGCTGGCATTCCTTGAAAAGTCCTCCCTCCCGCAAAGCGTCATTATGGCAGAGGCAGATCTCGCGGATGCACAGAAGACGCTGGACGATCTTCTCTCTTCTGATACTGCCCGCGCCGAGGCAGTCATCACATTGCGCGATGCGGAGGAAGCCTATGTCAAGGCGGATAATTACCTGCACTATCTCGAGAATTCCAGGCGGATACCGCAGACCTCCGTCCAAACCTATCTGGTACGGACGCCGCGCGGGTTTGAATATCGCACAAAAACCAAGTCTTTCAAGGGTCCCGCCCCCGAGGACTGGATCATCGAAGCAGAAAACGATCTCGCTCTTAAGAAGGCAGAGTTTGATGAAGCACAGCGCACCTATGATCGCCTGACCAGTGGCAACAAATCGGAGATTGCCGCCGCCGAGTCACGTGTGGAGGCAGCACAGGCAACCCTCAACCTGGCACGAGTGATCTCGCCCTTTGCAGGTACCGTCACCGAAGCCCACACGCTGCCGGGGGACCAGGTCAGTGCTGGGGCGACAGCCTTTCGTGTTGACAATTTATCCAGCCTGCTCGTGGACGTCATGATCTCGGAAGTAGATATCAACAGTGTGTCCATTGGGCAGCCTGTCACGCTGACGTTTGACGCCATCCTTGGCAAGGAATATCACGGTAAAGTCATAGAAGTGTCGCAAGCCGGTACTGTCGACCAGGGTGTAGTTAACTTCACCGTGACGGTTGAGCTGACCGATGCCGACGACGCTGTAAAACCC
>DATFHE010000004.1:0-6260 GCA_035248745.1 Anaerolineales bacterium
TATGATGGCGAAGCCACCGATAAATTCGTTCCGTTGCTGGCGGAGTCGTGGGAAGTGTCGGAAGACGGCTCCACATACACCTTCCAGATCCGCGAAGGCGTGAAGTTCCACGATGGTGCCGATATGACCCCCAGTGACGTCGCTTATTCGTTCCAGCGCGGCTTGCTGTATGGTGGTTACAGCGGTCCGCAGTGGCTGCTGGCAGAGCCGTTCTTTGGCATTGGTGTGGATGATGTCTCATTGTTGGTAGACGACACTGGTGCTCTGGCTGACGATCAGGCTGCCCTGGCTGCAGCGGATGCAGAGACCTTAAAAGCCGCCTGTGAAAAAGTCACCGGTGCGATCGTTGCCGACGATGCCGCTGGCACCGTGACCATGACCCTGGCACAACCTTGGGGTCCCTTCCTTGCTACTATTGCCCAGAACTGGGGCTCCGTCATGGACCAGGACTGGACCGTGGCTAATGGTGGTTGGGATGGCTCCTGCGACACCTGGCAGAATTTTTATGCTGTGCCCTCCGAGAGCGACCCGTTGACCCCCATCATGAACGGCACCGGTCCTTTTAAGCTCGATCACTGGACCCCGGGTGAGGAAATCGTCCTCGTTCGCAATGACGACTACTGGCGTGAACCCGCCAAGCTCGAGCGCGTAGTGATCCAGTCTATTGATGAGTGGGGCACCCGCTTTTCCATGCTGCAAGCTGGCGACGCGGACTGGGTAACTGTCCCACCTGAAAACCGCAGCCAGATGGATGAGCTCGTTGGTTCCATGCAAGCCTTTGATTTGGCCACGGGCACCTACGGCGAAGAAGTAGAAGTCTGCAGCTACGATCCTTCGCAGGTCGGCGCTGCCAAGTTCACCCCTTGTGCTGCCGGGGAAACCGGCACGGGTGGACCTCTCCGCCTATTTATCGGACGCCCTTCTTTGAGCAGCCAGGACCTGTTCTTCACCTTCAACATTAACCCGAACTCCAACTACGTTGGTTCTGGTCAGTTGGATGGTAACGGGATCCCTCTGGACTTCTTCTCGGATGTGCACATCCGCAAGGGCTTTGCCTACAGCTTCGACTGGGACACCTACATCTCCGACGTCTTCGACGGCGAAGCGGTGCAGCAACCTGTGCTAGCCCGCCAGGGTATGGCTGGTTACCAGGATGATGTGCCTGTTTATAGTTTGGATCCCGCCAAGGCGGAAGAAGAGTTCAAGCTGGCGGATGTCGATAAGGATGGCATCCCCGCTGGAGAGGATCCCGAAGGCGACGTTTGGACGACGGGTTTCCGCCTGCAGGCGCTCTACAACCAGGGCAACACCTCCCGCCAGATTGTTTCTGAGATCCTGGCATCTAACCTGGGTACGCTCAACGAGCTGTTCGCTGTGGAAACAGTGGGTCTGCCCTGGCCGACCTTCCTGCGTACTCTCCGTGACTCCGAGGGTCCCTTCTTCGTAAGTGGTTGGGCGGAAGATATCCATGACCCGCACAACTGGTACCAGCCCTACATGGTCGGTACATACGCGATCCGCCAGAACCTGTCTGAGGATCTGCTAACCCAGTTCAAGGACATCCTCAATCGCGGTGTGGCAGAGACGGACCCTGAGGCACGCCAGGCGATCTATGAAGAAGCCAACGCTTTGTACTACGAGACAGTCCCGACCCTCCTGTTGGCGACCGCCACCAGCCATGGCTATATCCAGCGATACGTAAAAGGCGTTATAAACAACCCGCTCTTCAACAACTTCTACTATTACACGATTTCAGAAGAGTAAAGCTGTAAGACAATAATGATCTACAATGGAGGAGGTCCGAATCTGGACCTCCTCCATACCGAATCTTGTCCTGCGAAGTGGGCCTAATCTGGATTAGGGATACTTCGCAGGACAAAATGAAAATGTGTTGCATATTTATTTGTGCGAGGCTAGAATCTGTTTAGCGACGCGCAGCGTTAGTGCTCGCCCCACACCTTAAAGGTTTTGTGCAGAAGAAAACATTCCTGAAGCTTATCTTTTTGCCTTTCGGAATAGCCCTGCTGATCGCAGGGCTATTCTTCGATCCAGGTATTGCTGACTCCCCAGAAGCGCAGGTGGATGTAACGCCGACAGTGGACCGGCTGGCGGAACCTACCCTGCCTGCTGTCCCTTCTCAGGCTGACCACGGCGCGCAGGTCTACTGGCTTTCCTGCATGCCATGTCACGGGGATCAGGGACAGGGACTTACTGATGAATTTCGTGCCACGTATCCTCCGGAGGAGGAGTATTGCTGGGAGAGTGGCTGTCACGGCGCGAATCCATACGAGAGCGGCTTTACCCTTCCGAAGAAGATCCCGGCAGTGATTGGGCAGCAGACACTGGCAAAGTTTACGGATGCCGCCCAACTCCATGCCTACGTACGTGCAGCGATGCCTTTCTGGAAACCATGAAGTTTGACGGAGGAGGAGTCCTGGCGCGTCACGGCATTCCTTCTGCGACAGAACAATCTATGGAATGCTTCAACGGAATTGAGCGCCTCCAATGCCGCAGATGTGAAAATCCCGCGCGGAGCCTTCTTAACGCCTATCGTAACACCTCAACAGACGGGGAGTCAGGAAGAAAACGGGATCACGACCTGGCTGATTCTGACAGGGGTAGTCGTCCTGATTGTTTTTTTTATCTTCATCCTCAAAAAAACCCGAAATACGACTACAATTTAGAGGGAGGCTGCATGAAACGCTACCTTAATAAAGCCCTGATTCCGTTTTTAATTTTTGCTTTGGTTCTACCTGCCTGCGCGCCAACTCCGGTGGTAACGCCATTCGTCCCCAATACTCCTACTGTCACCCCACTCGCCACGGCGACGCCGGTTGTTCGTTCGCTGCGTGTTTGTCTGGGGGAGGAACCAAACACGCTTTATCCTTATGGGAATCTCAACGCGGCAGCCCGCAGTGTTCTCTCTGCGATTTATGATGGTCCGATGGACGTGGTGGACTATACGTATGAGCCGATCATCCTGGAAAAAATCCCGGCGTTGGAAGACGGCGATGCACAGATCAGCCCGGTCGATGTGACGGCGGGCACGGAAGTGATAGATACAGCGGGCAATGTCGTCCTGCTCAGCACGGGAACACGGGTGCGCCCAAGCGGCTGCCGCAGCGATGATTGCGCGATCGCCTATGACGGTTCGAGTACTATTCAAATGGATCAGCTGGTCGTGACCTTTACTATGCTCGAAGGGTTGATGTGGTCTGATGGCGCGCCACTCACGGCGAGTGATTCGATTTATTCCTTTACGCTTGCCTCCGAGGATGTGACTCCTGGTTCGAAATTCCTGATCGACCGTACACAGATCTATGAAGCTGCCGACGAGCAGACCATCCAGTGGTGGGGCAAACCTGGTTTTATCGATCCCGATTACTACACAAACTTCTGGATGCCTTTGCCCGAGCACGCCTGGAGCGAGTTCCCGCCGGAAGAGTTGTTGCGCGTTGATGTTTCCACCAAATCGCCGCTTGGGTGGGGTCCTTACATCATGGACGAATGGGAGCCGGGGCAACAAATCCATCTGGTCAAGAATCTCAATTATTTCCGGGCTGAGAGCGGGCTTCCGCGCTTTGATGACCTGACCTTTTTGATTTTCCCGGACGCCGACTCAGCAGTGAGCGCGCTGGTCGATGGGACTTGTGACGTGCTTGACCCTTCCACGCGGCTGGATGGGCACGTGGGTTTGCTTCAACAAATGCGTCTGGATAATCAGGCAGACCTGTTGACCGCACAAACCATGACGATTGAATGGCTGGGAATGGGGATTACACCTGCATCGTATGACGATAATTTCGACGCCGAAGAGGATCGCCCGGATTTCTTTGGCGACAAGCGTACCCGTCAGGCTATTGCCTTTTGCCTCGACCGCCAACAGGTTGTGGATACGGTTCTGTTTGGTTTGTCGCTCGTACCAGATACGTATCTGCCTGGAGACCATCCATTACACAATGCCAACGTGCAGACCTATGAATACAATCCTGCAACAGGAAATGACCTTCTAGACGATGTGGGCTGGATCGACAAGGATAACAACCCATCCACGCCGCGCCAGGCAGTGGGCGTGACCAATGTTCCTGCTGACACGCCTCTGATCCTGAATTACCACACCACCTCTGCCACACAGCGCCACCAGGTAGCCGAAATCTTTACACAATCTTTGGCAGAATGCGGGATTGGTCTGAACGTCATTTATTCCCCTGCCTCTGATTTTTATGCACAGGGTCCTACGGGTCCGCTCTTTGGACGTCAATTCGACCTTGTCGAGTATGCAATCGGAGTCAATAGCCTGGAACCGCAGTGCAGCTGGTTTACCAGCTCGCAGATTCCCACTGCAGAGAATCGCTGGGTCGGTACCAATGTCAGCGGCTACAGCAATTTAGTCTTCGATGCTGCCTGTGCAAAAGCGATTCAAACGGTCTCCACCGACCCGGAGTATGCCTTCCACCAGGAGGCACAAGCCATCTTTGCGGCGGATCTGCCATCGATTCCTCTTTATCTGCGTCTCAAAGTTGCAGCCACCCGTCCCGATTTCTGCGGGTTTACTCTCGACCCTTCTTCTTCCTCGCCCCTGGCAGACATAGAAACGTTCGATTACGGCCAGCGTTGCGAGCCGTAATTTATCCAGGCTTGAATTCCACATTTCAGAGATTCGTGCTCTCCACATCTATTACGCCATCCAATTAATTTGGATTAAGTCTTTCGCGACGCGCGGTAAACAGAGGAATCTTTGCTATAATGCGTTCATTCCGGAACATGGGAGCACATTGTGATGAATAACAACAAACCTTTGTTGGAAGTAAAAGGGTTGAAAACACATTTCTATACCGAAGATGGTGTAGTGCGCGCGGTGGATGGTGTCAGTTTTGAGGTGTATCCCGGCGAAGTGCTGGGGCTGGTGGGTGAGTCAGGGTGCGGGAAGAGCGTAACATCACTTTCGATCATGCGTCTTATTTCCAAGCCAGGCAGGATCGATGAAGGTCAAATTTTACTGAATGGGGAAGACCTGCTAAAACTACCGGAAGAGGAAATGATCAAGGTGCGCGGAAATCGCATCTCGATGATCTTTCAACAACCACAGACTGCGTTGAACCCTGTGTTCAAGGTCGGCGATCAACTGGCGGAAGTGCTGGATGTCCATCAGGACCTGGGGAAAGAAGCAGGCTGGAAGCGTGCTGTGGCGTTACTCAAGATGGTCGGCGTGCCTGATCCCGAACGCCGCGCAGAAGCCTATCCTCATGAGTTATCAGGGGGTATGGCGCAGCGTGTCATGATTGCCATGGCGCTTGCCTGTGTGCCTGAGCTATTGATTGCCGATGAACCTACGACAGCTTTGGACGTTACCATTCAGGCGCAGATTCTGGATCTGATGCGCGACCTGCGCAGCGAAATGGGGACGTCCGTAATTTTGATTACGCATGACCTCGGCGTGGTTGCCGAGATGGCGGAACGGGTGGCAGTGATGTATGCGGGGGAAATCGTGGAACAGACAGATGTCAATTCCCTGTTCGACGAGCCGTTACATCCTTATACACAGGGTTTGATCGGTTCGATCCCTATTCTCGGCGAGATCAAAGAGAAACTGGATGTCATTCCCGGCTCTGTGCCCAACCTGGTCAACCTGCCTCCTGGCTGCCGGTTTGCGCCGCGCTGCCAGGCGCGCTTCAAATATGGCTTAACGATTTGCCCCGAAGTCAAACCCGAACTCTTAGAAGTCAAGCAGGGTCATTTTGTGCGCTGCTGGTTGTATCAGGATGCGGAGGAATATGGTCACGTTGCTCCGCTGAAAGTAAGCTAACCGTGTCCTTTATTGGAGCATCCAACATGGAAACAAATAACAATCACAATGGGGACGTTCTGGTAGAGGTCGACAACCTGGTAAAGTATTTCCCGGTGCGGGCAGGGTTGTTGCAGCGTGTGGTCAACCAGGTGAAAGCTGTAGATGACATCAGCTTCTTTGTAAGAAAAGGGGAAACGCTTGGGCTGGTGGGTGAATCGGGCTGCGGTAAGACGACCGTGGGGCGGACCATGCTGCGGCTAATCGAGCCGACCGGCGGTGCTGTCAAGTTTGAAGGCAGAGACGTCTTTTCGATGTCGCCGCGCGAGATGAAGACAACGCGCCGCGATATGCAGATCATTTTCCAGGATCCTTACGCCTCCCTCGATCCACGCGTGCCCATCGGCGAATCGGTGATGGAAGGACTCCACATTCACAAGATCGGCACGCCAAAAGAACGCGTGGACATCATGCT
>DATFHE010000005.1:0-9155 GCA_035248745.1 Anaerolineales bacterium
CCCTTAGGATCTACTATTGTTTAGAATAAGCCAACAACTTTACCTGTATTCAGATCGACGTCTACATCATAGAACACAGGGCGCGTCGGCAAGCCCGGCATGGTCCGCATTTCGCCGAGCAGCGGATAGATAAAGCCCGCCCCGACCGACGCGCGGATATCGCGAATCAGCACGCGGAAGCCACGCGGCGCTCCTTTAAGCGTCGGATCTGTGCTGAAGGAAAGGTGGGTCTTTGCCATGCACAGAGGCAGGTCTGCGAAGCCGAGTTTGGTGAACTTCTCGATCTTGGCTTCGGCTTCGGGGGAGTAGTCCACGCCGTCGGCGCGGTAGATCTCCCGGCAGATGGTTTCGATCTTGGTTTTGACCGGCTGGTCCAGAGGATAGAGGAATTGGAAACTGCTGGGTTTTTCCGCTGCCCGGACGACCGCCTCCGCCAGCGCTGTTGCCCCTTTGCCTCCCTCCATCCAGTGACGCGAAACGACGGCGTCCATTGCGCCGGCTTCCAGCGCCGCCTGCCGGATCAGCTCCACTTCGGCATCTGTATCCGTTGCGAACGAATTCACCGCAACCACGACCTTGATTCCAAACTTGAGTGCATTCTCGATGTGCTGGATCATGTTGGGCAGACCCTGACGTAGTAGATCCAAATTTTCTTCCAGATATTCAGGCGCGAGAGGCTTGCCCGCCACCACTTTAGGCCCGCCGCCGTGCATCTTGAGGGCGCGCACCGTGGCAACCATCACCACCACCTGTGGCGTCAGACCAGAATAGCGGCATTTGATATCCATGAACTTTTCCATACCGATATCCGCGCCGAATCCCGATTCGGTGACGACGTAATCTGCCAACTTGAGGGCGATCTTGTCGGCGATAATCGAGGACTGTCCATGTGCGATGTTCGCAAACGGTCCCGCGTGGATGAAAGCGGGCGTCCCCTCGAGGGTTTGCATCAGGTTCGGTTTGATCGCATCCTTCATCAGCACCGTCAACGCGCCTGCAACGCCCAGATCCTCGGCGGTGACTGCCTCGCCTTTTTTGCTCGTTGCCACAACCATCCTGCCGAGGCGGTCGCGCATGTCCTCGAGGCTGGTCGTCAGGGCAAGGATTGCCATGATCTCGGATGCCACGGTAATGTCATAGCCAGAGCGGTGCTCGAACCCCACTTCCTCTTTGCCAAGCCCTACCATGATCTCACGCAGGAAACGGTCGTTCACATCGATGACGCGCCGCCATTGAATCCCATCCGGGTCTATATCGAGACGAGCGAAGCGGCTGCGTTCCTCGGGAGTAAGCTCATTGGGATCAGTCTTGTCGATGCCGAGCTTCTTAAGTCGTCGCAGCATGGTGGGAGAAAACTTCCGCTCGCCTTTTTTGTTGGGAGGACAAAGAGCGTCGAAAAGCTTTTCGTCATCCTGCTTGGATTCGTGCATCACACGCGCATCCAACGCCGCTGAGCACAAGTTGTGCGCGGCAGTAATGGCATGCAGGTCGCCCGTCAGATGCAGGTTGAAATCTTCCATAGGGATGATCTGCGAATAGCCGCCGCCTGCTGCGCCGCCCTTGATGCCGAAAGTGGGTCCCTGTGAGGGCTGGCGGATGACGGTGATGACTCGCTTACCCAAATGTGCGCCAAGTGCCTGGCTCAACCCCACAGTCGTGGTGGTCTTGCCTTCACCCAGCGGGGTGGGCGTGATGGCGGTCACATCGATGTATTTGCCGTTCGGGCGCTTGGCGAGGCGGTTGAGGATCTCAAGCTTGACTTTGGCTTTGTAAGGACCGTACAACTCCAGTTCATTCTCGCGAATGCCCAGCTCTGAAGCAATTTGAAGGATGGATTTGAGCTTGCCTGCCTGCGCGATCTCGATATCAGAAGGGACCGGGCGAAGGAGTTTGAGCTTGGTCGGCACAAAGGGGATTTTCTTTCCATTCGAGGATAAAGTGCTTCCCGCCTTCTTACGGGTTGGCTTTTTCAGAAGAACTTTTTCCTTTAACCCAGCCTTAGTGCTCTTTGTCGTAGCCATAGTTTCTCCTTGTAACGAAAATCGGTTTTATCGAAACGTTCACCCGTGTTCTGGCGAAGCTCGGAATCTATCTGGCTGTCATTCGGCTGAAATCCACGTGCCAAGGGTTTCCCCTGTGAGAGCGCGCAGGATGCTGCCGGACTCTGTGCCAGAGAAGATCTGTATCTTCAATTCCGGGCTCTGCTGAACAAGCTCCAGCATTTGCGTGACCTTGGATTCCATGCCGCCGGTCACGTCTGCGCCGTCTGCCTTGCCGACGCCTGCCTTGATTTCGTTGAAGCTCTGCGGCGTAATTATTTCGATTTTTCGCGTTCGGGCGGGGAAATCCTCCCAGACCGCAGACTCTAATCCTGCAAGGAGAATCCGCTCAGGGTTGAGCGACCGCGCCAGGAAGCCGAACAAGTCTTCGGTGGAAAGAATCGTCCCGCCGCGCACTTCATCAAAGGTGACATCCCCATAGATCACCGGAACGAGCCCTGCCGCCAGCGCCATGCGGATGGCGGTCGTTTCCCAGATCGTCACCTGTCCATTACTCGCGATGACATTTGCCGAGGCCGGCAAGGCGATGGAGGGGACGTTCATCTTGTTCAAAGCCTTCATTACGAACCGGTTCAGCGCCGACGCCTGATACCAGACTTCGGCAAAGCCTTTCCAATAATTCTCTTCCCTGGTATCGCGTTCGCGATGGATGAGCGGGGAGGCGTGTGGCACAAATCCTTCGCGCGTCCGGTATTCGCTGGCAGCGACATGCCCGAACGAGCCGGAGCCGTGACCAAGCACAAGGCGCATATCCGGATGATTTTTAATGGCTGTAGCGACCTGCAGGGCAACATCCTCGATAACATCGAGCCGAGGGGTGTAAGGTTGAGTCTTATCCGTAATCAGCGAGCCCCCCAGCTTGAGAAAAATAAGTTCCTTCATGGCTCTATTTAACCACAAAACCTTCACAGACCCTAACGGTCTTTCTCACAAAAACCGGAATTTGTAGAGCTTCCATCAGTCAACAGAACAATTTATTGCAAAGCAGGGAGACCTTTATGGTCTTCCTCTGAGAGGTAGTATAATCTCGCCGCTAATGAGCACTGAAGTGATCATCATCCTGCTCGTTGCTCTTCTGGCGGCAGGCACCCTGCTGGCTGGGCGGGCGGGAATCCGCTCGATCCAGCAGGCGCGCAAAGTTGTCTTTTACCGCACCCGCCGTTCCTATATGCTGGCAGGCTGGCAGTGGCTCGCCCTGGCACTGGTCCTGTTATCCTCCACAGTTGCCTCAGCATTATTCGGCGAGCCTCTTGCGAATCAGATTTTCGCTCCCTCTACGACAACCAGTACAGTACCATCTGCAAGTTTGCCAACCCTAACCCCTACGCGGTTGGGGACAAATTTGAACACGCGAACGGCAACAGCAGTTCCTTTCCCAACCCGGAGACCCAGCCAGACGGAAATCTCGAGTCAAACGACACCTGCGCCTGTTTCCGTGACACCAACGGTTCGTGCAGCCTCAACTTCGACTCTACCTCCCACGCGCACGCAGCCTCCGACAGCTACACCAACAAGTACACGCACTCCTATCCCCTCGCCCACGCAAGACCTGAGCGCTCTGGCAACCCGCGCGGCGAGCACAGTGGAAGCACAATTGGCGATCGCCGCGTTGTCGCGTACACCCACCCGGACGCAAACGAGCACGCCCACTGCTTCGTTCACGCCTACAGCGACAGACACGCTGACGCCTTCCTCCACGCCCACACGGACTCCGATCCTGACGGCTACTTCATCCCCCACGCGGACTCTCAGACCCACACTTACTTTCACACCTCTCCCTACCCGGACTTCGTTTCCCACAGCAACGTTCACGCAGACCCTAACCGCAACGCCGACCGCGACTCCCACGCGCACACCAACTTTTACCCTCACACCGTCCCCTAGTCAGACCTTAAGCCCGACACTCACATTCACTCCAACGGCGACAGCGACATCATCCGTGACGCCTTCCCAAACATCCACATCCACCGGAACATTTACGTCGACGTTAACAGCTACTGCTTCTCTGACACTGTCACCAACCTCTACCACTGCACCCAGCCTTACACCAACAGCAACGCCCTCGCTCACTTCAACGGCTACATATACACCTACTCCAACACAAACGCCAACACTTACACCAACAGCCACGCAGACGCCCACCTTTACAGCAACGGCTTCGGTTACGCCCACACCTTCCAGCACGTTTACACCGACTCTTGTGCTCTCGCCGACCGCGTCGGCAACACCTTCCCCTACGAGCACCGTGTCGCGAACGCCTACATCAACACCAAGGGATACAACCACACCAATCTTCACGCTGCGCCCAACACGAACATCAGAGTCTACTGCCACGCCTGCGGCAAGCCGTACGCCTACAGTCACTGTGACATCATCCCCGGTCATCTTACAGACAGCTTCGCAAACGCCTAGTCGCACGCCGCGTCCGACGATAACACCTACATCCATTCCAAGCCGCGTGCCATCGCCTACCCGTACGCCGATGTTTGTACGGATTCAAGTGTACTTCACCGATAACGACCGGCTGATCGCCGGACAGCTTCCGTATGAAGTCCCAGTGACGCGCTTTGTGAGCACTTCGAAAAATGTTGTCAATTCGGTTTTGGATGAGTTTTTCAAGGGTCCCAGCGATGTGGAACGGAATCAGGGTCTGGCTGTGATTCCGAATGGTTTTACAGGATACAGTAAAGTGGAATTTCTAAATGGAGGGGTTCACGTCTATCTTACGGGAAATTGCCGATCAAACGGTACGTTGTATAACATCACGCAGGCTCTGATGGCGAGTCTCAAGCAACTCCCTGAGATCCAGTTTGTCAAGATCTACGATCAGTTCGGATATACGCGTGAGCCTGCGGCGCGCGTCGATTCGATTCCGGCTTGTCTCGATCCGTCCTTTACGCCCAGCCCGACTCCTTTACCCACATCTACACTGCGCTCTCTTTCCACCCTTGCACCCGGGCAACCGACTTTGATCGGTACTCCTACGCCGTATCAATTCCCCACGCCGCCGTATCGGTAGCCTGTTATACGCCCATGAGCATAAAATTTCCTCATGCTATAATCTTTTAATCGTTTCTTATTGACATTCGAGCAGGGATTATTGCCGCGATTGTGTTGTTAGTCATCGGATCGTTTTTTGTATTCCGGTCTGGCTACCGTTCGTGGCTGTCGGCGCGAAGACTTACCTTTTACCGAATCAGACGCCAGCGTGAAAGAGCGGGGCTGTTAACAATTTTTATCGCATTATTATTCCTGGGAGTTGCAATTGCTCTATACCGTTACGGCGAGCCTGTGGCGTATCGCTATTTTCCTCCGTCCCCAACGATCACCATAACACCCTCTACCACTCTGAGCCCCACCATCACGCTTTCTCCCACGATCACGCTCAGCCCCACAATTACAAATACCCCCTCCACCACCGATACAGCAACGATCACACCGACGCCATTTATTCCGCCTGTGATCGAGGTTCTCTTTGAGAGTGACGTAACTCCGAACCCTAACGCAATTTTCAGTCAACCGCAGTTCACGACCAATTGTTCAGATTTCAACAACTTCACTGCGGCGACTTTATTTCAAAACCCGATCACGTATATGTGCGCTGTGTTCACGTATGACCAGATGACACCCGGCGCGCAATGGACCGCCCTCTGGTATCACGATGGCAAGCTTGTTCATTATGAAACCATTCCGTGGAATGGCGAGACCGGCGGTTTCGGTTTCACCGAAAGAGAGGCGCCCGCTTCGGAGTGGCTGCCCGGCACATATGAAGTGCAGATCTTTGTAGGGCTGGAATGGAAGGTCATTGGACAATTCATTGTTGAAGGTGACGCGCCGACGGCGATTCCCACGCTTACCCCTTCTCTCACACTTACGCCCTCGCGGACGGTCTCACCCACCAACACTGCTACTACGACACAGACACCCACTTCGACAAGAACGCCCAGGCCCACGCTGACGCCGCTTCCTACAAACACACCCTGATTGCGCACTTGAAGAAAAGGATATCCATGGATCAAAAATCATTCCAGGAGTATTACCCCGATGTATTTGCCCACTGTTATGGATGCGGCAGACTGAACGAACATGGACACCAGATCAAAAGCTACTGGGATGGTGACGAATCCGTCTGCCATTTTATGCCGAAGCCGTATCACATCGCGATCCCGGGTTATGTATATGGCGGGTTACTCGCCTCGCTGATCGATTGTCATGGCACGGGGACTGCCGCCGCAGCATTATACAAAGCAGCTAAGGAGCAGAACTCCACTGCTGAACCCAACACGCGGACTCTTACAGCATCGCTCCATGTCGATTATCTGAAACCAACGCCTCTGGGGATCGAGTTGGAGGTGCGTGGGAAAGTAAAGGAGCTCAAAGGGCGAAAGGTGATTGTTGAAGAGTGGATTCTTGCCAATGGTGTTATTACCGTGCGTGGGGAGGTGATCGCGGTGCAGGTGCCTGAGTCCATGGTGGATGAGTTGGTGAGTCAAGCGTAGGGCGCTACGATTGTCGCAGTAAAAATTACTTTACCAGGCAGGAGAGATCCATGTCCAATACTATCTACATTGGCACCGATGGCGGTGCGACAACATCCAAAGTAGGCGGCGTCTGGAGCGATGGTTCGACCATCTCGACCAAGCTGTTGCAAGCCTCCACAAATTCGGCATCCGGGCCCGAAGCGGTCGTGCACAGCTGGGTGGAGGCGATTGATGCTTATCTAAGCAAGAATGGACTTACCTGGGAACAGGTTGGTGGTGTGGGGTTAGCTGTTCCCGGTCCATTTCAACGTTATGGGGTGTTCGATCATTCTGCAAACCTGCCGGACAGCTTTACCGGATTCGACGTATACACCGCCTACAGCAATGCTCTCGCTGACCGCGCCGGACGCCCCATCCCGCTCACAGTTGGCAACGATGGAGACATGGGCGGCGTAGCGGAAGCTCAGCACGCCCGCGGCGAGACAAGAGGAACCGTGCTGATGCTTGCCCCCGGTTCTGGCCTCGGTTGTGCCTATATCGACCGGCACGGGTTTGCTATGGCTGGCGATACCTTTGCCGGGATGGAAGGCGGCCATATGCCTGCGCTGCTGCATCTGCTGGGCGTAAAAGCCTATCCCTGCGGCTGCGGGCGGACCTGGGGTTGCATCGAGATGTATACCTGTCTGGCAGGGCTACCTAACCTCCTGGCTGAAAAATTGGAGCAATACCCCGATCATGATTTAGCGAGGTCTGCGCTCAGCATGAAAGAAAGAGCTTTCTCCCTGCGCGGGCTGGCTCAGAAGGGGGACAAACTCGCACAGGAAATTTTCGATTTTCAAGCCAAGGCTCTGGGATTGCATGTTGCCAACCTGGCGATGGCGCTCGACCCAAAATTCGTGGTCATCGGCGGCGGATTGATGGACCCCGAAGCGACGACGACCGCCTTCCGCGAGAACTATTTGCATATCGTGCGCGCCACAGCCCGCGAATACCTTTGGCCCTATCAACGCGAGGCGCTAACCATTGTCCCTGCCGCGCTGGGTGACCTCTCGCAATCCATCGGCGCGGCGCTCACGGCTTTGTATAAGTCGAGGATGTAGAGATACACAGTATTCACGGCGCGCTCTCTAATAGGCGACCATGCACTGAAACGATAAGAGTAGGATCATACAAAACTCCGATGTCTGCAAGGACATCGGAGTTTTGTTTATTTCTTCGCCGGTTTTGCCATTTCTTCTTTCACAGTGTGATACAAACTCTCTGCTTTTAGCTCACTCAGGGCGTAACACGGCGCTTTGAGATGATTCGCGAGTTGTTGCGCAAGTCCCTGGTCGAAGGCGGCATGTTCCATGTTGATCACGATACTTTTGATCTTTTCGTGCGCGATCATGTCCGCAAATCGAAAAGATTCTTCCTGGGGGGGTAGCGCACCGATCGAGACATTCCCCGCTCCGTCTGTCAGCACGATCAGCAGTGGCTCAACATCGGGATGATGGGTTTTCTCCTGGCGCAGCACATCTGCGGCGAGGAATAAGCCTGCCGACAGCGGAGTCTTTCCGCCGACGGGGATATCCATCAGGGCGCGTTGCGCAAGTTGCACGGAGTTGGTTGGAGGTAAAACAAGCGTGGCGCGGTCTTTCTGGAAAACGATCAGGCCCACACGGTCGCGACGCTGGTAGGCATCAGTGAGCAGGGATAGGATTGCGCCTTTTGTCGCGTTCATCCGTTCTGCCACTGCCATCGACCAGGAAGCATCCACCAGGAATAAAACAAGGTTCGCCACACGTTTGACGCGTATCTTGCGCTGCAGGTCAGAGGACTCAATCGCAAACGCCAGGTGCTTGCGCTTCTCTTCTCGTTTCTTCTGGAACGGCGCGGCAGCACGGAAGGTGGCGTCGAAGGCGATGTCGTCCTTGCGTTCCCCCGCGGGGCGTGCCTTAATGTAGCGTCCGTGTTTGCGCTCGGTCTTGGTCAGCGAACGGCGACCGGCATGTTTGCGCGCCAGTTTATCAAGCGGAGTATTTAATTTGCGCGGCTGGAACTTTTCACCGGGCTTGACCTTCTGCCCGCCCTCCCACCAGTTGGCGCTCGTGTTCGCAAACACATCCTGCGGCATTTGCTCCGGCTTGCCTTGCTGGGGGCCTTCCTCGCGCTCATCTTCGATTTTTAAGTTTTTTTTTCCTCAGCCTTGCTTTGCTGCGACTCGGATTCCTCCTGTGCTTCGCTCGGCACCGACTGCCCCGCCAGCTGCTCGATGCGTTCCTGCAGCTGTTCGGTCGTCATCTCGGCTTGCTGGAAGGGAGTCCGCTTGATGCGGTGGGGCAGAGCCAGCTCCGCAGCCAGAGCGATATCGTGGTCGTTGATCTTCGTTCGCCCTTCGAAGGCAGCCTGGGCGCGCGCGGCTTTGAGGATGACTAAATCCGCACGGTGACCATCTACATTTAGCGAGGCAGTTAGCGCGGCAATGGACAACAGGTCGCGACTGGTGTGCGTGACCTGACCCACAAGCTCACGAGCGTGCTCGATCTGGCGCGACAGTTCTTCTTCTTTGGACATCCATTTGTGGCGGAATACGTCTGCATCCTGCTCAAAGGCAAGATTGCGTTCCATGATC
>DATFHE010000006.1:0-2965 GCA_035248745.1 Anaerolineales bacterium
GATGGAACCTTCCGCATCCAGCTCACGAATGCCGCGTACAGCCGCATCCCCCGTCAGTCCACCGCCTACAATTAGATAACGATAATGTTTCATGAGTTGCTCCTTATTCCTTTGACTCGCAAT
Organism: Anaerolineales bacterium; assembly: GCA_035248745.1. Taxonomy (GTDB): domain Bacteria; phylum Chloroflexota; class Anaerolineae; order Anaerolineales; family Villigracilaceae; genus Defluviilinea. The sequence goes on from DATFHE010000006.1 coordinate 124, forward strand.
CGCGCTTTTTTAACCGGCGTCGAAACATGCTAAGCTAAGATAGCGTCGAACAGGGCCTCTGCCAAGCACCCTTTCATCAGGAAGGTGTCCGCTCCAGCATCCAGTGCTGCTTGCCTTTGGTCGGCATACATAGTCAGAACGACCACCCGTATCTCAGGCCAATTCTTCTTGATTAAACGGGTTGCTTCCAGTCCGTCCAGTCCCGGCATGCAAGCGTCGATCACAACGACTTCCGGTAGAAACGCTTTCACCAACCGAATGGCTTCATAGCCATCGCGTGCTTCCCCAATCACCCGTATCATCGAGGAAGACTCATCACAAGTAACCTCGCGCGTGAGTAGTAACGTCTTGAGCGCTTGCCGCGTTCTGGGTTCATCATCGCAAATGAGAACCCTTTTTCTCTGGCGCGAGACGAGGTCCTGACTTGTCATTTTGAGTCCAAAAGCCAGGGGATTTTCGCATCCGGGTTCTGATTCGAAAACGTTTCCGTATTCCTCGCAGGAGAAATGGCAACAGGTAGAGGTTCGACTCTGCTCTCACAAAAATCAATCACCGGTACCCCGATGGTCCATTCCAGCATCATAAGCAATTCTTCTCGATTTACCTCTTGCACCTTCAACGTTATGACCCGCTTGAAGGGATCGTCTCCCCAATAGGTGGAAAGGCTGACGAGTTTGCCGCCCAACTGAACAATTCCATCTGTAATTGCGCCGAGTTCTCCCTTGTCTTCGGTGAGTCGGATCGTAACCCGTAATCCTTCCGCACCCCCACCTAATGCGGCCGTCATCGCCTGGAAGATATCTGCCTCCGTGATCATGCCAACCAACTGGTCTCCACGCATCACCGGCAGGCTGCCAATTTTATTGTCGATCAACATGCGAGCTGCTTCTTCTAAAGGACAGTCTTCTTGTACAGTAATGACCTGCCTGGTCATTGCCTCTTCTACCGCTATAACGCTTAAGAGATGGCTGATTGTGTGCGTCCCGAGCACAGCGACTGGTGAAATATCGAGTAAATCTCTTTCTGTTACGATGCCCACCAGTTGCCCTTCTTTACCGACAATTGGCAAGGCAGCAAGTTTTTTCAGACGCAGCAACCGGATTGCCTCGGCATACTTTGTCTTTGGAGAAACGGCAATTGGGTTAACCATCATGTATTCATGGACTTGCATATAGCACCTGTAATTCCTGCGGATTATTTTTCACGTAGTATTAGAATACCCCAGCTAGTTTCGCATGTCATCCGCAGAGTGTGGATTTTCACATCCATACTTTTGGGGATTCCTGAGATGGCTGTTTAGAACCTATAAAAAAAGGCCACCGATTGGTGGCCCATAGTCGACAGGATCTCGGAGGAATACGATTATTCGCTATTAAGACTGTCCATTTCATCCAGAGATGCCAGTCCCTCACGCAGAGCATACAAAGTCGCCTGGACACGGTTCGCCAGGTGAAGCTTGTTGAGAACATTGCCTACATGCGTGCGGACCGTCGCTTCCCCAATCACGAGTTTGTCAGCGATTTGACGGTTGCTCAGCCCCTGCGCCACCAGACGTACAATGTCAACTTCCCGTTCTGTTAGAGGAGCAGGAGTCAGCGGCTGCTTAACTGGCTGGCTCAACTCTTCCAGTACCATTTTGGCGACGGTTGGATGCAACGATGGCTCGCCGCGATTGACCTTTCGGATGGCGGTAATGAGTTCTTCGGGTGCAGAGTCCTTAAGTAAATAACCCATCGCACCGGCCTTGATGGCAGGAAACACCTTATCTTCGGTAACAAAGCTAGTGAGGGCAATAATCCGTCTGGGTATCTCGCCAGCTTGAATTTCTTGAATCGCGGTAATCCCATCCATTTTTGGCATCATTAAGTCCATTAAGATCACGTCCGGGTTGAGCAGCTTTGCCTGAGCCACTGCTTCTTCGCCGTCAGCAGCTTCACCGATCACATGGATATCATCTACTTGTTCCAAAAGCGCGCGTATGCCCTTACGCACGATTGTTTGATCGTCTACCACCAGTAATGTAATCGGTGTTTCACTCATATTCGCCACCTCCGGACCCATTCATTCGAGTGGAATCCTTATTTTCAAACGTGTGCCTTTAAGTGGGGCACTCTCGATTTTCAACATACCTCCTAACTGCTGCACCCTCTCCCGGATGCCCTGCAACCCGAAACCGCCACTTTGGTGAGCAGCCTCTGGCTTAAAACCCTTTCCATCATCAATCATTTCCAGCGAGACAGTAGTTTTGTCATACTTCAGCTGGATCTGAACCTGCGTTGCCTCGGCATGTTTAACCACATTGTTTAAACCCTCTTGGGCGATCCGGTACAACTCTTCTTCAACTCTGATTGGCAGGCGCCTTTCTTCCTCCACGAGAACCTGCGTCTTCAGTCCGGAACGACCCTCTACCGCAGCCAGCCTGGCACGCAGCGCAGAAGCCAATCCCTCTGTCTCCAGCATAAAGGGGCGCAGCTCAAAAACCAGTAACCGCATATCGTACATTGCCTCGCGAGCCATATTTCGCACTTCCTGCAGATTACTCTCCAGAGCCTGCCACTTCTCCGCCGAAAACGCCATGCGAGCGGCATCGGCGTATAAAGTGACACTGTAAAGAGCCTGCGTGACGGAATCGTGCAGCTCGCGCGCCAGGCGCTGACGTTCTTCCAGTACCGCTAGCTGCTCAGCCTGGTACTGTAAGCGGATATGCTCAATGATAATGGCGGCTTGGTCGGCGAACAGGTCGATAATCCGCATATCTTCCTCTGTAAGCTCACCGGGCTTATTCAGGATATTGAGTATCCCAATCACGTTTGTGTTCACTTTCAGAGGAACGACTAACAGA
>DATFHE010000007.1:0-3086 GCA_035248745.1 Anaerolineales bacterium
TATTATTCGCAACATGAATTCACCCCGGCGCTCGAGCTGGCACAACAGGTCTATGAGGGGAATCCAAGCATCACCGAGGCTCTGGTCACTGTCGGGGACGCGCAGCTGGCACTGGGGAATTATGCAGAGGCCGAAGCCGCCTACAAGGAATTGAGTGAAGAGAATGCTACGCCTCCCGTTCTGGCGCGCCTGGCTGCCTTTGAAGAATTGAAAGGCAACCCCCAGCAGGCATTGGAGCTGATGCGTCACGCGGCGGGAGATGCTTTGCAGGCAGGCGGCACGAAAGAAGGCGTTGCCTGGTACGTGTTGCGGGTCGGTGACATTTACTTCAACATGGGGCAGCCGAAGGAGGCGGGTCGTTACTATGAGGCTGCTCTGCGCGTGTTTGATGGCTATCACCTCGCGCTGGCGGGGCTGGGAAAGGTCCGTGCGGCGCAAGGCAAATATGAGGAAGCTATTGCCTATTATCAACAGGCGAGTGGGATCATTCCTCAACCAGATTATCTGGCAGCCCTTGGAGATCTATACTCCCTTACGAGTCAACCGGAGCAGGCACAGATCCAGTATGAAACCGTGGAATATATCGGAAAACTGGCAGAACTCAACAAGCAAATCTACAACCGCCAGCTTGCGAATTTTTATTCCGATCACGATCTGCACCTGGAGGAAGCGCTCGATCTTGCCCTCGCCGAGCTCGAATCTCGTAAAGATATCTATGGGTATGACGCCGTCGCCTGGGCGCAATACAAGAATGGAAACTTCGAAGAAGCGCAAACATCGATGAAACATGCTATGGCGCTTGGTACGCGTGATGCCCGCTTGTATTATCATGCAGGGATGATCGAACATGCCCTTGGCAATGAGGACGCCGCACGTCATTTCCTCGAGGAAGCCAAAGCTGTTAATCCGTACTTCTCGATTTTAGATGCGGATCATTTGCTCAAAACTTTGCAAGCGCTGCGAACCACGGCTGTAAAGTAGAAGATCATTTCGTCTAAGAGGATGTTATGAAAATGTTTCGACGAACTATAGTCACGATCTTGACACTGCTGACTTGCTTTATATGGGTTCCCGCGGCGCTCGCGCACCCGCTGGGCAACTTTACGGTCAATCATTACGCGGGCTTACTCGTTACGCGTGAAAAGATCACAATCGACTACGTGATGGATCTGGCGGAGATCCCTGCGTTCCAGGAAATTGAGCTGCTTGACACGAATGGAAACCGGCAGCCGGATTCCGATGAGGTACAGGTCTATCACGCTGTACGCTGCGCCTCGCTCCAACCCAGCCTGAACCTGAGCATCAACGGAAAAGCAGTTTCTACCTCTCTGATGTCCTCTTCTGTTGAATTTCCCGCCGGTGTGGGCGGTTTGCTGACGATGCGATTGAACTGTGAGTTTGAGGCTCCCATCCAACCCACATATGGCGCCCTTGCCTTGTCCTTCCAAAACAACGTGTTTGCGGACCGGCTGGGCTGGCAGGAAATCGTTGTCATCCCCGACGGTGTAACCGTGCAGGGAGAATATTCTTCCACCAGCCTGAGCAACCGCCTGACAAACTATCCTGAGAACCTGCTCACCAGTCCGCTGGAACAACGAGCGATTGAATTGGAAATTGCGTCCTCTGGGCTTTCGCAGCAAAACGCATCGTCTGTTTCGGTCCTACCGGCAAGTACACCCCGGCAGGATGATGCGTTTACACGTTTGATTCTGGTAGAAGAAATTACTTTTCCCACTCTTCTATTGGCACTAGGTATTTCTTTTATCTGGGGCGCCGCGCATGCTTTGACGCCCGGTCACGGCAAGACGATCGTCGGGGCGTATCTGGTCGGTTCACGCGGGACCATGAAGCACGCCGTGTATTTGGGTTTGACCACCACCGTCACACATACCCTGGGTGTGTTTGCCCTTGGTCTGATCACGCTCTTTGCCGCGCAATATATTGTGCCGGAGACCTTGTACCCGTGGATGACGTTGCTCTCCGGATTATTTGTCATTGGGATCGGAGTCAATCTTTTCCTCAGCCGGTTTAAATCTTCCGGGATCGGGTTGCCCGGGCTCAAAGCGAATGTTGGGAAGAGTATGCTCTCGCCTGCTTTTCAGCATAGCCACCCTCAGAACGGGGGAGATGGACACCCGCATAAATATGTTTTGAATGCTTCTGCGGCGAGCCAGCATCTTCACCTCCATGACCATGACCACCCTCACGTTCACAGGCACAGCGCTCACGATCCTCACGCTCATGGGCATAGTCATGGCGATCACTCACACATGCCGCCTGAACAAATTACCTGGCGCAGTCTGCTGGCGCTCGGGGTCTCGGGCGGACTCATCCCCTGTCCGTCCGCGCTGGTGGTACTGCTCGGCGCGATTGCATTGAATAAGATTGGTTTTGGGTTAGTCCTGGTGCTGGCATTCAGTCTGGGGCTGGCAGCCACACTGACCGCGATTGGGATGCTGTTTATCTATGCCGGGCGGCTCTTTGAGCGTTTCCCGGCACAGGGTAGAGTAATCCAATTGCTGCCTGTGTTTAGCGCGCTGTTTGTTTCCGTGATCGGCGCGGCGATCCTTTGGAAGGCATTGGGGGAAATGGGGGTTTTGTGATAGGCAGGGGCGACCCACTGCCCTATGACATACCAACAGGAATGACAAAGGATCGCCCGGAAACGGGCGATCCTTTTGAATAGACTATTCCGATAGAACTTCCGATGAGAGCGGGTCGCTTCTACTCTTGGATAAACGTCCCGTTGCGCAGCTCCTTCAACGTCTGCTGGATCTCTTCAATGGTGTTCATGACGAAGGGACCGTAGGGGACAATCGGTTCTTGGAACGGCGCGCCTGCGATCAGCATAAACCTCACCGGCTTGTTCTCAGTCCTAACCGTAATGTGATCACCGTCATCAAACCTGAGCATGTTCACGGCGTTGACGGTCTCACCTGAAAATACGCCCTCGCCTTCGAAGACGTATGTGATGAGGGTATGCCCGGTGGGGATGGGGGACTGCCACTCGATACCGGGAGCCAACTCCACGTCCAGGTATAACGGCGAGGCCGAAATGTCGGTGACCGGACCCGCAATGCCATCCA
>DATFHE010000008.1:0-8043 GCA_035248745.1 Anaerolineales bacterium
GATGACGTTGTGACGGAGCGCGAGAGTTGGCTTCTGGGAAATAAGGAAAAGAATCCGGACCTCTCTGCGGAAGAAAATGCAAGGATGATCGATCCCGGCTTCGACATGATGTCTCCTACCCAGCAGAGCAAGATCCAAGCAGAAGTGGAAGAAGCTCTGAGTCTGTGGGACACACATGGTGACGGCAAGTGGAAGAGCAAATTGCTCTTGAAAGACTCCATTGCGGATGTGACCCTGCAATTTGTGCTGATCCGCCCGAAGGATTACGACGTCCTCGCGACCATGAACCTGAACGGTGATTATCTTTCGGACGCACTCGCAGCGCAGGTCGGTGGGATCGGTATTGCGCCGGGCGCGAACATCAACTATATGACGGGGCACGCCATCTTCGAGGCAACACACGGCACCGCACCGAAATATGCCGACCTCGATAAGGTCAACCCTGGCTCGGTCATCCTCTCCGGCGAGATGATGTTCCGCTATATGGGCTGGACCGAGGCGGCAGACCTGATCGTCAAGGGCATGGAGGGCGCGATCAACGCCAGGACGGTCACCTATGATTTTGCCCGATTGATGGACAACCCGACGGAGGTCAAGTGCTCTGCGTTTGCAGATGCAGTGATCAAGCATATGGACTAAGTGAACAGTAACCTGCTATCCAGCAAAACGTCTACCGTGCCCTTTCGAGGGCACGGTTTTGTTTAAAAGTAGCATTTCAGATGATGAGGGGGTAAAATACTATCGATTGAAATCATGATCTTCCTGTGGAGGTCTCGATGAGTTTGAGACGAAATATCAGCCTGTCGAGCGGTTTGAGCTATCGAGGGGGAAGTCCATACCTGGCTTACATTATGCACCGCATCGGCGGCAGTGCTCTGTTTATTTTCTTCACCCTGTATATCCTCTCGCTGCTGGGAATGGGTTTTGCCAACGCTATCTTCGGTAACTGGTTCGTTCAAACCCTTCTGCTGGTCTTTGGCTTGTTCCATGTCATCAATGGCTTACGAATCACGATTCTGGACCTGTTCCCGAAATGGATCGAGCATTACCAAATGGCGTTCAATATCCAGTGGATTATATATATTCTATTGGCGGGCTACGCACTTTTCGTAGTACTGCGCAACGCGTTCGGAGGCTAGAGATGGCGACGAGAACTCTCCCCGTTTCCAAGCGCGGGCTCAACTTCGAAATGTTCATGTGGGCTTTCACGCGCTTCACTGTGATCGCCATGTATGGGCTGATCCTAGCGGGCATCCTCGGGGCACTGAGCATCAGCGCGCGGACCGGTGCAAACTTCGGCGACATTTTGTACTGGGCGTTCTTTCCGCACCTGGCAGAGAATCCACTGGAACAGGTTTGGATGACCATTCTTGCCAAGCTGATGGTCACCGCGTTCATTCTGGTCGTCTGCGGACACGGCGTCCACGGGCTGCTTGAGATTCTAGATGATTACTTCACCAGCGCGGGTGCCCGGCGATGGTCACGCAATTTCATCATTGCCTATGCAATTGTTGCAAGCTTGATCGCAATCTATGTGATTTGGACACGTTAAGTATTCACAGATAAGGTCTTCTGTTTAGGAGCTTTCTTTTATGGCAAATGTTCATGAATTTGAAGTGGTAGTTGTCGGGGCAGGGGGCGCGGGACTGATGGCAGGCTTGTATGCCTCGCGCGGCGCCAAGACAGCCGTCATCACCAAGCTCTACCCGACGCGCTCTCATACCGGCGCAGCGCAGGGCGGCATCAGTGCGGCACTCGGGAATTATGAGGAAGACCGCCCCGAATGGCACATGTACGATACCGTCAAAGGGTCGGATTATCTCGGCGATCAGGATGCGATCGAATTCATGTGCAATGAAGCGATCGACGCCGTGCTCGAACTGGAGCACATGGGACTTCCCTTCGACCGCACACCCGAGGGCAAGATCTCGCAGCGCCCGTTTGGCGGGCATACCAACAACGTCACAGGAAAACCCGTCCGCCGCGCGGCGCATGCTGCGGACCGCACGGGACATATGATTTTGCAGACGCTCTACCAGCAGTGTCTCAAGAACAAGGTCACGTTCTTCGATGAATACCAGGTGCTGGATTTCCTCATGACCGATGGGCGAGCGACTGGCGTGGTTGCCGTGGCGCTTGCCACCGGGGAGCTGCACACCTTCCATGCCAAGGCTGTCATCCTTGCTACGGGCGGGCATGGACGCATCTTCGAAGTGACGTCCAACGCCTATGCCTACACAGGCGATGGCGCGGCGGTCCTGTTCCGGCACGGCATTCCGCTGGAAGACATGGAGTTCTTTCAATTTCACCCCACAGGGATTTATAAGCTTGGCATTCTCATCACCGAAGGCGCGCGCGGCGAGGGCGCCGTTCTCATCAATGGCAAGGGCGAGCGCTTCATGCCTCAGTATGCACCGAGCGTGAAGGACCTGGCTTCTCGCGACGTGGTCAGCCGCGCAATTTATACCGAAATCAAAGCAGGCCGCGGCGTGGATGGAAAGAACTACGTCTATCTGGATATCCGTCCGGAAACGGTCAACAAGTATGCGGCGGAAGATGGGCGCACCAACCCGGACGGTTCTCCCTACATGATCACCGGTGAAACGGTCCTGAAAAAGATTCCTGACATTGTGGATTTCTGCCGTGTCTACCTGGGCGTGGACCCGGTGACCCAAATGATGCCAACTCAGCCGACTGCCCACTACACCATGGGCGGCATCCCGACCAATAAATATGGCGAGGTGGTGATCGACGACAAAGGCACGACCTACCCGGGATTGTTCGCGGCGGGCGAATGTGCGTGTGTTTCTGTCCACGGGGCGAACCGATTGGGAACGAACTCCCTGCTGGACCTGGTTGTGTTCGGCAAACACGCGGGGCTCAAAGCCGCGGAGTACGCAAAAGGCGTCGACTTTGGAAAAATGACCCAGGAAGCAGACGCGGGTGCCAGATCCCTAATTGAGGCGCTTCGCAACGGGTCCGGAAAAGAGAACGCCTTCGACATCTCGAATGAGATGAAGCATGTAATGTTTAGCGACGTTGGCATTTATCGCACAGGGGCCGGGATGGAGGAAGCTCTTGATAAGCTCCTGGAATTGAAGGAACGATACAAGGATGTAAAGGTCAGCGACACAGGAAAAATCTTCAATACCGAGCTGCTGAATGCCTGGGAGCTTGGCAACATGCTCGATGTGGCGGAAGCAGTGACGGTCAGCGCATTGAACCGGACCGAGTCGCGCGGCGGTCACGCGCGCGAGGATTATCCCCAGCGCGATGATGACAACTGGCTGCGGCATTCCCTGATTGTCAAGAAAGACGGCAAGCTGGATATCAGTTATAAGCCCGTCGTGATCACAAAGTTTCAGCCGAAGGCGAGGGTGTATTAATACAACCCCGCAGGTCTTAAGAACCTTCAGGGTTTCGAGATTGGAGATTAGAGATTATGGAAGTCACGGTTAAGATTTTTCGCTACAACCCGGAGAAGGACGAGCGCGGTCATTACGAAACCTACACAGTGGAGGCGCACGAAAATGACCGTATTTTGGATGTGCTCGAGTTGATCAAGGGGCATAAGGATGGCTCGTTGTCCTTCCGCCGCTCGTGCGCGCACGGGGTCTGCGGATCGGATGCGATGCGCATCAATGGAAAGAATATGCTGGCTTGCAAGGCGCTTGTGCGCGATGTCGGGACGACGATCACGGTCGAACCGCTGCTGGGCTTGAAGGTCGCCAAGGACCTGATCGTGGATATGGAGCCGTTCTTCGATAACTACAAGAAGATGCTGCCCTATTTCATCAACGACTCGCCCGTGCCCGAGGGAGGGCGGGAGAGGCTCCAATCGCCCAAGCAGCGCGCCCGCTTCGACGACACGACCAAGTGCATTTTGTGCGCGGCATGTACCACGTCCTGCCCGTCCTTCTGGGCAAGCGACGAGTACTACGGTCCCGCCGCGCTGGTGACGGCTCACCGTTTTATCTTCGACAGCCGCGATGAAGGCGCTGCCCAGCGGATGCAGATCCTCAGCGAAACAGATGGACTGGCCCGCTGTCATACAATTTATAATTGCACCAACGCCTGCCCGCGTGATATTCAAATCACGAAAGCGATTGGGGAGTTGAAGATGGCGAGTATTACGGGGAAGCTGGAATAATAGAGACTAGAGATTAGAGACTGGCAAGCCGTGTCTGTGAGGATGCGGCTTGTTTTATTTAGAATCCATGACGCCCTGTTTCAAATGCAAGGATTATGTATGTGGAAAGCACAAATAAACACTCTCAACCAAGAAGTTCATAAGGTCAGTTTGTTTGAATATGACAAACAGCTCAGCTATGAAAATGTAATCCGCTATTGGTTCGACAGCGCTGAATTCAGAAATTTCTACTTTTCCATTTTGGAAGACGCCATATTTAATGCGTTCTTCTGGGAAAATCCTCCGTTAACAAAATCGACCATCCAGCAGCCTTATGAATTTGTGCTGGTGGACAGTCCGCAATTAGCGAGAGTGGACGCGGACCCTGCTCCCTTTCGGGAAAAGTTCGCCTCCCTGCCACAGAGAAAAGAAGTGATCACCTTTGAGAATTTAGGGCGAGACGCGGAACTGCTTGTGCCATGCCCTATAGCTACGCGAGCGATCTATACACACTTTGCATCCTTTATAAGAAGTGCACCCGAAACTCAAAAACACAATTTATTTACGACTCTGGCTAATTCTCTGAGAAACAGGATTAATGACAGACCTACCTGGGTGAGTACATCCGGGCTGGGGGTGTACTGGCTCCATATCAGATTGGATTCAATTCCAAAGTATTATAGTTATCCAGATTATCGCCATTACGCCGAATAGAGACAGCCCCAAACCCTCCCCATGTACACCAACGTTCTATAATGAAAATAAAAGGAGTCAGTTCATGGCGAATGAACGTACATATCCCGCCTTACCGTGCAGGGAACTAGACGAATCGCTCGCGTTCTACGAAACTCTTGGGTTCAAAAGAACATACCGGCAGGTTCGTCCAAACCCGTACGCGGTCGTCGCTCTCGAAGATATACATATCCATCTCTTTGGCATGGAAGGGTTTGACCCTGTGAATTCCTATGGCACTGCCATCGTCACTGTGCCAGACCCGGACAGCCTGTACCATGATTTTGCGGCTGGGTTGCGAAAAGTGTATGGAAAACTGCCGGTTGCAGGCATTCCTCGCATTACACGGCCGCGGAAAAAATACGGCACCGTTCGTGGATTCTCTGTCGTAGACCCGGGTGGGAACTGGCTGCGAATCTATAAGCTGGGCGACACCGAGCAGGAAGACTCGGCCGAGAAAGCGGAAGGGCTGGCACAGATCCTTTACGTGGCGGCGCGGTTGGGCGACGCGCATGGGGATGAGGTGCAGGCGCTAAAAACGCTTGAAAATGGTCTGACGAGATTTCCGGAAGCACCTGCCATGGAGCGCGCAAAGGCATATTTGTATCGAGCCGAGTTAGCCGTCCGGACAAAAAACCATGAGCTGGCTCAATCATCGTTGGCAATGGCGAAATCGCTCAACCTGACGAATGAAGAGCGGACTGCCCTGGAGGAAGAATTTGCCCACGTGACAGAGCTTCTCAATCAGGAGTAGGAGAGAACTGCGTATGAAACTAAATCACCTCAATCTCACAGTCACTGATGTGCGGGAGGCAAGCGACTTCCTGGTTAAGTATTTTGGGATACGAAATATGGGCGGTAATAAAGGCATGGGCTTCCTGACCGATGGGAAGGACGGCTGGGGCTTCGTGCTGACGTTGATGAAAGCCACAGAAGTTACACAGGCGAAATATCCTGACACGTTTCATATCGGCTTTTTTATCGAAAACAAAGAGGCTGTAGACGACCTCAATCTCCGGCTGAGGCAGGACGGTTTTGATGTCCCCGTTCCCGAGGACACCGGTCATTCCTACGGCTTTTACGTAGAGGCGCCAGGTGGTTTTACAGTGGAGGTGGGCGCCTGACGATATCCAACTGTAACAAGCTGCATTGATGTGTAGCTTGTTGTTGATGTGTAACGTCATCTATAATTGCTCTAAGCAAAGAAGCTTCATCGGCTCACGGAGGAATTATGTTCAACTGGTTCAAAAAGGAGAAACCCCGTTCGACGGTTGAAATTCGGGATACTTTGTTTGGCGACATGCCCATTTCCGAATGGCCAAGCGACGGGGACAGGAATGTAGAACCATGGGAGTCATTCGTTCAGGCGCGGCAGCACCTGGATAAGAAAGATAAAAATTCCGCAATTAGGATCTGGAAAACGATTACTGATACACCCGGTTTGGAAGCTCGCCATTATTTGCAGGCATGGCATTTTCTTCGCCAGCATGGTGAGAGTCCACATCCCGAAAAAGCAAAGCTCGTTTACGGAGTCATCGTCGAGGTTGCCGTAAAGGGCGGCGCGGACATCGTCGCCGCGTACACTGATTACACAGCCCGCTACCTGAACTACAGCGGAGCCGGCGTCATTTGGGAACACCCCGATACTTCTCTCGACGCCGAGATCGAAGCCTTGCTCAAGGCGGGGCACGCGGTGGCGAATGTGATCGGACCGTGGGAGCAGGCGCGCCCTCCCGCTCCCGAGGGTGAGAATGTACGCCTGAATATGCTCACGCCGAGCGGGCTCCACTTTGGCTATGGCTCATTCAAAAGTCTCTACGAAGAACCGATGGGAAGATCGATTATCGACCCGGCAACCCGGTTGATGCAAAGCCTGATTGCGAAGGATAAGAGGCGTTAGTTCTGGAGACACCGGTGCTGCCGGCAAAAGAACCGCGCGCTTTGCGCGGTTTCTTGTTTTAAAATACGTCAGTAGAAACTAAGGAGATGCACACATGCCCAGACACTTCGATATTTTGATCCGGCGCGCCCAGCTACGCGGGTATCCTGAAGCCACCGACATCGGGATTAGAGATGGGAACATCATAACTCTCGAAAAACAACTGGAAGGCGACGCAGAGTTGACAATTAATGCAGATGGAAATCTGGTCAGCGAAACCTTTGTCAACCCCCATCTGCATTTGTGCAAGGTCTATACGCGCCAGATGATGGATGACGAAGCGCTAACCGGCTATCATGCCGAGGGTATGGGCAAAGCTATGACCACCATCGAACTGGCGGCGCGCATTAAGGAAAAATATGCCGAAGAGTGGATCATCAAAAATGTGCGGCGCGCGCTGGCACAGGCAGCCTTGTATGGCAATACACACATCCGCGCTTTCGCCGATGTGGACAGCAAAGCCCGCCTGGAAGGGATGAAGGCGCTCATCCGGGCGCGCGAGGAGTTTAAGGGCATCGTCGAAGTTCAGGTCTGCGCGTTCGCGCAGGATGGGCTCGCGCGCGAGCCAGGAGCAAGCAGTCTGATGCGTGAAGCGATGGAAATGGGCGCGGATGTCGCGGGCGGTATCCCTTGGATCGAATATACGGAGGCTGACATTCATGCGCACATCAAAGAGATCTTTGATCTGGCACAGGAATTCGAGAAGGACGTTTCCATGCTGGTAGACGACGCTGGCGATGCTGGACTGCGTTCGCTTGAGGGGATGGCGGTGGAGGCGATCCGGCGCGGGTGGCAGGGACGCGCGCTGGCGCATCACGCCCGGGCAATGGAACTATACCCACAGCCTTACTTTCAGAAAGTCGCAGCATTATTAAAGCGGGCACAAATGACAGTTGTCAGCGACCCGCATACGGGTCCGCTTCACGCGCGCGTGAAGGAACTGCTGGAAGAGGGAGTGAACGTCTGCCTGGGGCAGGACGACATCTCAGACGGCTATTACCCATTTGGTCGCAACAATATGCTGGAAGTGGCATTCCTTGCCGCTCACTTGCTCTGGATGACAACTAACCGGGAGCTGGAAACACTCTACGATATGGTCACCGTTAATGCGGCGCGCGCTATGAATGTAAACGATCACACAATGAAGATTGGCGCTTCAGCAAATCTCGTTCTGCTAAACGCGCCAAATGTCACGGAAGCCTTGCGGGAGCATACTGCTCCTTTGTATGTCATCAGCCATGGA
>DATFHE010000009.1:0-4397 GCA_035248745.1 Anaerolineales bacterium
CGAGAGGATTCTGTCATGAGGCGGATGCTGCCCCTCCATCGCCATCTGACAGAACGCATCGGTTTTACAGCCATCACCCTGATGGCTGTTCTCACGGTACTCCCCATTGTTGCCGTGGTGCTCTATATTTTTATTCAGGGCTTGCCTGCCATTTCACTCGAGTTTCTGACTGGCTTTCCGCGGGAGGGAATGCGCGCGGGTGGTATCCTGCCAGCGATCATCGGCACGATTTATCTCACTGTGGGAACTGCCATCTTTTCGGTGCCGCTAGGGATTGCCGCGGCGGTGTATCTCTCTGAATACGCCTCCGACACGCCGCTGACACGCACGATCCGTATTGCGATCATCAATCTGGCGGGGATTCCTTCTGTGGTATACGGATTGTTTGGGCTGGGCCTCTTTGTGATCTTCCTGAATTTTGGCACGTCGATCCTCGCCGCGTCCCTGACTCTTTCCATTATGACGCTGCCGGTCATTATCAGCACTGCTGAAGAAGCACTGCGCACTGTTCCACAGGCATTCCGCACGGTAAGCATTTCGCTCGGCGCCACCCGCTGGCAGACGATCCGTCGCATCGTCCTGAAAGAAGCGTTGCCCGGGATTCTCACGGGTGTGATTCTCGGTCTCGAACGCGCGGCAGGGGAGACAGCACCAATCCTGTTCACTGGTGCAGCGTTTTTCCTGCCACAACTCCCTCACTCTCCTCTCGATGCGACGATGGCACTGCCCTATCATCTCTTTGTGATTTCTACTCAGGTCCCTGAAATGCCCATTCAAATTCAGTACGGCACAGCACTGGTCTTGCTGGTCTTTGTATTGACGATGAACCTGATCGCAACGGTCATCCGTTCGAGAGCAAGGGCGAAGCGGCAATGGTAGACAAGATCGCTGTCGAAAACCTTTCCCTCCAGTATGCAGATGGCACCGAGTCCCTGCGCGGCATCAGTTTAGGGATCCGCGAAAAAGCTGTGACGGTCCTCTTCGGACCGGCGGGGGGCGGCAAGTCCACACTGCTGCGCTGTCTGAATCGCTTGAACGATCTTACCGAGGTCAAAGCCGCTTCCGGACAGATCCTGATAGATGGGCAAAATATCCTCGATCCAAAAGTCGATGTGATCGCATTGCGCCGCAAAGTGGGAATGGTATTTGCGCGCCCGGTTGTCTTGCCAATGAGCATCCGTCAAAACCTGACCTACGGATTGGAGCTTGCAGGTATGAAGCGTCGCGTCAAACTGGATGAAGCAGTTGAACGAAGCCTGAAGCTGGCTGCCATCTGGGATGAAGTCAAGGATCGACTGGACGATCCTGCCATCGCGCTCTCCGGCGGGCAGCAGCAGCGCGTGTGTCTGGCACGCGTGCTTGCGCTCCAACCTGAGATTATCCTGCTGGATGAACCAACCTCCGGACTTGACCCTATCTCGACCGGCAAAGTGGAAGCCGCGCTGCAGGAATTGAAGAAGGAGTATACGATCATCCTGGTGCCTCATTCCGTTCAGCAAGCAGCGCGCACCGCCGATTATGCAGCATTCTTTCTACAGGGGGAGCTGGTGGAATATGGCGAAGGCAAGACACTTTTTACCACCCCAAAACAAAAACAGACGGAAGATTACATTACAGGGAGGTTCGGGTAAGCAGTAAAAAGAAAACAGGTAGACGGGTATATAAGTTTCATGAAAACTACTTATTTATTTGTGTACCTTTATGTGTATTTACCCCGGAAAATCCATGAACAATTCATACGACATATTATTCGAAACGGTTCGGATCGGTCCTGTGGTCGCTCCGAACCGTTTTTATCAGGTGCCACACTGCAACGGGTTTGGCTACCGCATGCCGCAGGGAATGGCAGCGATGCGCGGCGTCAAAGCAGAGGGCGGTTGGGGCGTGGTCTGTACGGAAGAGGTAGAGATCCATCATTCGAGCGATCTTGCGCCCTATTTCGAAGGACGCTTGTGGGATGATAAGGATATCCCTGCTCTCGCGTTGATGGCAGAGGCGGTCCACGGGCGCGGAGCGCTGGCGGGGATTGAGCTTGCGTACAATGGTTTCGACGCGCCCAATTTATACTCACGCGTTCCGTCTCTTGCGCCGATCTCGATGGGAGTAATTGGCGGGTCAGGCTATGACCCGGTACAGACGCGCCGCATGGATAAAGAGGATATTCGCAACTTACGAAAATGGCATCGTGACGCGGCACTACGCGCCAAACGCGCTGGCTTTGACATTGTCTACTGCTATGCAGCGCACGGAATGACGGCTGCGATCCAATTCATCCTGAAACGCCTTAATGACCGCACAGATGAATACGGGGGCAACCTGGAAAACCGAGTGCGGCTCTTCCGTGAGCTAATCGAAGATACAAAAGAGGCTGTCAGTGACAAATGCGCGGTGGCGGTACGCTTTGCCGTGGACGAGTTGCTCGGCAAAGAGGGTCTCACCCATCAGGGCGAAGCCTATGATGTGGTAGCGATGCTTGCCGAGTTACCGGACCTGTGGGATGTGAACGTTAGCAGCTGGAGCAACGACTCGGTTACCTCCCGATTTGGAAAAGAAGGGCATCAGGAAAAGTACATCTCCTTCGTTAAGAGTTTGACCACAAAGCCCGTTGTGGGTGTCGGGCGATACACCTCGCCAGATTCAATGGTTTCCGCGATCCAGCGCGGTGTGATGGACATGATCGGCGCCGCACGTCCTTCCATCGCAGATCCATTTCTGCCAAGCAAGATCAAAGAAGGACGTCTGGAAGATATCCGCGAGTGTATCGGCTGTAATATCTGCGTAACGGGCGATACACGCTTTGTGCCGATCCGCTGCACGCAGAACCCAACGATGGGAGAAGAGTGGCGGCGCGGCTGGCACCCTGAGTTCATTGCACCAAAGAAAAGCAATAAGGAAGTCATGATCGTCGGCGCGGGACCAGCGGGGCTGGAAGCAGCGCGGGCGCTGGGGCAACGCGGCTATGAGGTGACGTTGCTCGAGGCGCGCAAGGAATTGGGCGGGCGTGTTCTTCGCGAATCCGCTTTGCCCGGACTCCATGAATGGCGGCGCGTGATGGACTGGAGACTTACCCAGATCAAAAAGTTGAAGAATGTTACTGTGTATCCATCCAGCCCTATGACGGCGGAAGAAATCCTTGAAACAGGAGCGCATAATATCATTCTCGCTACTGGCGCGGACTGGCGGCGCGATGGCATGGGTCGTACCTTGCGGAAGCCAATCCTGGGATGTGGTTTACAGAATGTGTTGAGTCCGGATGATTTGATGGGTGATGAAAAAGTAATTCGTAATGGGGTAAATGGTAATTGGGTAATTTATGACGATGATCATTACTACATGGGCGGGGTGTTGGCGGAATTGCTTGCTGAGCAAGGATCTCAGGTTTCGCTTATCACACCCGCGCCATTGATTTCTTACTGGTCGCAGTTCACGCTGGAACAGGAGCGCATTCAGCAGAAATTGATGAGGCTGGGAGTCAAGTTGTTTCCACAACATGTGATGAGCAAAATTGAAAACGATTGTGTTACGCTAATAAATACAATTTCAGGGGAAGGAATGGAACTGCCGCGTGAGGGAGTTGTGTTGGTCAGTGATCGAATTTCGAATGATGCACTTTATTACGAGCTCAAGCCTGCACTTGCTGAAGGAAAACTACAGTCATTACGAGTCATCGGTGATGCCGAAGCGCCGAACATCATCGCGCAGGCGGTGTTTTCCGGTCATCTCGCGGCAAGAGAGTTTGAGGGGGAAAAGATTGAGGGTACACCGTTCAAAGTGGAGAGGATATCGACTTCTCCCTCACCCTAGCCTTCCCCCTCCGGGAGATGGAATTTGTTTACCACACTCGTTCCAGGTCTGGATTATCCAGCGGCTTCCGTCCCACCTTCGCCATGTCCATCCATTCGCCGTGCACTTTCACGCGAACCACATCACCCGTGAAATCGGTAACCGTACCTCCATTATTATTGAACAGCCACGAACCGACAGCGTAAATATCCACGGGGACGCCCAACTTTTCGAACTTGCGGGTTTTCTCGGGGTTGAACCCACCGGACACTACGATCTTTAAATTACGGCAATACTCACTCGCCGCATCCGTCCAGGCCGGAGGCAAGTCCCAGCTCTCAGAGGCAGAATCCAACGCGTGCCGGACGTTGAACACCAGTCGCGGGTTGACGCCCAGGTCCAGAGCTGGGTCACCTATCGGCTCCACCGAGACATCACGCAAGGTACCGCTCGTATCCAGGCGAACGCCGTACAGAACGTACTTTGCCGCTTCCGCCTGGTCGCCGCGATCGTACAGCTCCTGATAGTTTCGGAACATGACTTCTAGCAC
Organism: Anaerolineales bacterium; assembly: GCA_035248745.1. Classification (GTDB taxonomy): domain Bacteria; phylum Chloroflexota; class Anaerolineae; order Anaerolineales; family Villigracilaceae; genus Defluviilinea. The sequence continues at coordinate 4,334 of DATFHE010000009.1, forward strand.
GCGCAGGGTATCGCGCACCGAGTCATTGTTGAAATCCACCAGTGCAATGCGCGGAATCTGGGCT
>DATFHE010000010.1:0-3406 GCA_035248745.1 Anaerolineales bacterium
CCCTTAATCCATGGATAGCCTTGCAATTGATTGGCATCATCAGGATCGCTTTCCTGAAGATTGATCCATACATGGTCACCTGTCTGGAAAGCACGGCCCGCAAACGATCCGCTCACCGGAAGGCGGTTCAGTGAATACACCGGGGAGCCTGCGCTCTTGGTAACCCTCAACCATCCATCTTCCTCGAGCAGCAAAACGGCGCTACCTGTTGCACCCGTCAATTGCATCGCTTCAGCACACACGATCTTAAGTACTTCATCGAGACCAATCTTTTGCAGCAAGCCCTGTGCGATTCTCTGAATGCTTTCACTCTCGGAGAGCCTGTGCTGCATCTGATCATAAATCTGTTTACGCTCGGTAATGTCTGTGGCTGCACAAGTCAATCCTATAACGGTGCCATCTGCATCAAACAGGGGATCCAGGGTCATATCATAGAAGTTCGTCTTTGCGCCCACAGTGACCGATACCTCTTCTCGCGTCAATAATCCGGTGGCTATAACCCTTCGTTTCAAAGCAGTCAAGCGCATGGCATCTTCAACAGCAAACAAATCGGCATCGGTCTTGCCAATCACGGGTTGACTTGCATAACTTTCGGCGTTATAGATCCAAGTATAACGAAGGTCAAGGTCCTGGTTGAATACAATGACCGGCGTGCCAATCAGCGCCACCCTGAAGCGCTGTTCACTCTCCTGTAAGGCTTCGTTGGCTCTCTGTAGTTCTTCTGTTCTCTGCAGGAAACGAGCTTCCAGCTCCTCATAAGCCCTTTGCAGTTTTGCTTCCCGCTCTTGTGAGGCTGCGAGGCTCTCAATCTGGCTCATTCTATTACGTTCCTTTTTCGTTATACGCTCATTCAAATAATAAGAATTTCAATAACTGATTTTATCCTAGAAACTCTTACTCCCTTCAAAAATCGTGGATTGGGTAAATATACGTTTGCTCGGGCAGCCTATGTAACGTGTGGTGTGAATTTCTTTTCTTCTCAGCCTGTCAGGCGTTCTTCAAGATATGCCTTGAGTACAATGGCATTATTATGTTCGGTATCGCGAGCAGAATACAGCAGCGTGACGTTACCTTGCCGCGCGGCTTCTAACAATAGCTTCCATGCACCGGGATTCTCGTCCAGCTCAGCCCGGTATCGGCGTTGGAACTCCTCCCACTTCGCCGGGTCGTGCCCAAACCAGCGGCGCAGTTCACTGCTGGGAGCGGCATCTTTCAACCAGGTATCCATCTTCAGATCCACTTTTTTTATGCCACGCGGCCATAACCGCTCGACCAGATAGCGGGCGCCGTCGCTTCTTCCAATCCCCTCGTAAACACGCTTGAGCTTCACAACGGTTGCTTTTTTCACTTCTCGATGATTCCTTTCTCTGTCAGACTCTTGAGCAGCAAATGAAAATAGATCAAACCGCCATAGGCATCCCACTGCCTCAATGATTTATGCACTTTATCGTAGTCCATAGGCTCAGACAACCGTAACCAGCGTTGCAGATTGTTACGGGCGCCTACATCGTCCCCCGGGAAGATGTGTATCCTTCCCAGCCCGCGCAGCAGGAAGTATTCTGCTGTCCAGCGTCCCACACCTTTCAGAGTGCATAGACGGTTCACCGCCTTCTGATCATCCAGCTGCTCGATTTCTTCCAGATCAAATTGCCCTTCGATCACTGCCTGTGCGAGACCCGTCAGATAGCACGCCTTCCGGTAGCTGAAGCCCATCTCACGCAATTTTTCAATATCCATATTTGCCAGTTGTTGCGGGCGTGGAAAAGCATGAAAAGAACCCTTTTCTGTTTCGATGGTTAGCCCACAGGCTTCTGTCAGACGGTTGAGCAGGCGTATGCCTACGGTGAGGGTGATCTGCTGACAGGCAATCGCATTGACCAGCGTTTCAAAATAGGTTGGAAACCGCGGCGGCTTTAAGCCACGGAACTGGTTTGCAGGAAATCGTAGAGCTTCATCCTTTTCACAGAAACGATAAAACTCCGTCAGATCGACATGGATTCCAAGCAGGCGCTCCACCGCGGCAATGGCATAGGCTTTTACATGGGAGCCTGCCGCTTCGCCTATAAGCGAGACATGCAGTCGAGGCATCCCCGACGGTTCGAATTGAGTCACTGCAATTTCAAAAGGATTGCCATCCTCGATCAGAACACGTCGATACGTCTGACCATCCCAGCGGTCCATCATGTTATCCGGGCGGCGGCGGAGCGTCCAGGCGGTCAGATCCAGACGAAAAGGTGGAGTGGGTTCAAGCACAAAAGAGGTCTGAGCAGACAAGAGATTCCTTTCAGCCAGGTTCCGCCTGTTTGAGTAAATTCTTTTTCGAGACCGGATGGTCCGGCTGGTAAGAGCCTGCTGGCGTACGGAAGCTGATCGCAAGCCTGTTCCAGGCATTGATGGCGATCACTGCCAGTGTCAGGTCCACAAGCTCCCTTTCCGTAAAATGATTTCTTGCCAGACTGTAAATTTCGTCCGGAACCCGACCTTCACCGATGAGGGTTACAGCTTCGCACCAGGCGAGGGCAACGCGTTCACGCTCACTGTAAAAAGGCATCTCACGCCAAGCACTGATCCCATAAAGACGCTGTTCACTTTCCCCACGGCTGCGAGCATCCTTGGTGTGCATATCGATGCAGTAGGCACAACCATTAATTTGGGATGCCCGCAATCTGACCAGCTCCAACAGGTCGGGTTCGAGACCCGCATTCTTCAGGTAGCGCTCCAACTGGCGCAAGATTCCGATGCCCTCTGGCGCAGCTTCAGCATAATCGAGACGCTGTTCCATGCTTTAGAAACTCAATTCCCCTTGAGCTAATCTGGCTGTCAGGCTCATATCTACAGCGGACAGCGCCTGCGAAACAGGACAACCTTCTCGCGCCTGTTCGGCAAACTCCTTGAAAGTTTTTTCGTCAATGCCGGGAACCTCGCCAACTGTGGAAAGTTCGATGAGAGTGATTTTGGGACCCTCCCCCAAGTGAACCTTGGCAGTGGTATCAATGCGCGTGGGAACATGCCCCGCCTTGGACAGGATCAACGAAAGATACATGGAAAAACATCCCGCGTGAGCCGCGCCGAGCAATTCCTCCGGATTGGTTCCGGGGCCATCCTCAAAACGTGAAGCCCGGCTGAAAGCTCCCTCATAGGCACCAGAGCCCAGTCGCATACTGCCGTCTCCTTCGGTTAAGTTGCCCTTCCAGATTGCAGATGATTCACGAATAGCCATTTTGTTTACTCCTTTTGATTATTTTGATCCAATATATTTCAATGTGACGACATCTCCACACCTGATCTGGGATTCTTTGCACATTGTATTTCTCCATGAACGTTTGCCTCATTCGTAGGCACTCTCCATCCTCCCCCATAAACATTCTTCCCAAGTCATATCTGGCAATCTCCACACTGAGCGTAA
>DATFHE010000011.1:0-3181 GCA_035248745.1 Anaerolineales bacterium
CAACCCGCCGGACGCGCCTCAATGTTCGATTTCAGAACAACCTCCAATAAAACGCCTATCGTCCGCTGGCTGACGGTTGGAGCAATCGTCGCGATCCTATTGCTGTTGCCGCCTATCCTGGGTCTCTTCTTTAGCAATATCCTGAATGTTGTCATGATGTATATCCTGATGGGTCTGGGATTGAACATCGTTGTCGGATTCGCTGGACTGCTGGATCTGGGGTATGTGGCTTTCTTTGCAATCGGCGCCTATACAATGGGTGTCTTGACCTCACCGGAAATGAGTGCCAACCCAATGACCTACTGGCAGGCACTGCCGTTTGCCGTGATCGCATGTGTGGTCGCGGGTGTGATCCTCGGCTTGCCCGTGTTGAAGATGCGCGGCGATTATCTTGCCATCGTTACCCTGGGGTTTGGCGAGATTGTCCGCTTGCTGGCACTCTCAGACTGGCTGCGGCCCTGGTTTGGTGGTTCGCAGGGGATCCAACTCATCGCCCAGCCGCGTTTTGGCAATGTACTGCTCAACACACAGCAGGAACTGTATTACCTCTTTTTGATAGGCGTAGGCATCGTCGCCTTTATTGCCTGGCGGCTGCGGGATTCGCGCATCGGGCGCACCTGGATGGCATTACGCGAAGATGAAGATGTCGCGGTGGCTATGGGCATTAATCATGTGACTACCAAACTGATGGCATTCGCCACGGGCGCACTGTTCTCAGGAATCGCCGGGACGATTTTTGCCGCCCAGTTGCAGTCGGTCTACCCTCACAGTATGAATTTCCTCGTCTCGATCAACGTGCTCTCTTTGATCATTATCGGCGGCATGGGAAGCATCCCGGGTGTGTTCGTCGGCGCCCTGGTGCTGATGGGCTTGCCGGAACTCCTGCGTGAGTTTGCCGAGTTTCGCTACCTGGTCTATGGCGCGCTGTTGATGGCAATGATGTTGACACGCCCCGAAGGCTTGTGGCCCGAAGCACGGCGAAGACTCGAATTACACGAGTCTATGGAACCTACTGCCGCGGTCAATCCGGAGAGTGGCGTCGCGACTGAGCAAACCAGCGTCTAAAGGAAACTACGAAAATGAGCGTTCTCGTCGCAAAACAAGTCACAAAACGCTTTGGTGGACTCCACGCACTGAGCAAGATCGATCTCGACGTCAATGAAAATTCGATCTATAGCATTATCGGACCAAATGGCGCAGGCAAGACCACCTTCTTTAATTGCGTCACCGGGTTTTATACTCCCGAAGAAGGCGAGATCCTGCTGGAGGGAAAGAACATCACCGGTCTTTCCCCAGACCGCGTGGCACGAATGGGGATCTCACGTACATATCAAAACATCCGCCTGTTTAAGAATATGACGTCCGTGGAAAATATCCTCATTGGGATGCATCCGCACTTGAAATCTGGTTTGATCGGTGGGATTTTGCGTAACCCGAGTACGGTCCGCGAAGAGGCGGAGGCGTTCGAGGAAGCACGGCGCTTGCTACGGTTTGTAGGTTTGCGCGGCCAGGGAGATATGATGGCATCCAGCCTGCCGTATGGCGCCCAGCGGCGTCTCGAGATTGCGCGGGCTCTTGCCAGCAAGCCCAAACTCCTGCTGCTCGATGAACCCACCGCCGGAATGAACCCCAGCGAAACACAGGAAATGGTGCATTTCATTCGCCGCCTGCGGGATGAATTAGGAATCACGGTTTTGCTGATCGAACACCAGATGCGCGTGGTGATGACAATTTCGGACAAGATTAGTGTGTTGGATTTCGGTGAAAAGATTGCCGAGGGAACTGCCATAGATATCCAGAATAACCCGCACGTGATCGAGGCATATCTGGGGCGCGGCGCCGCCAGCGGGCTCGGAAAAAACGAAGCCCAACCCAATGCAGCAGACTAAGCAGGAGCACCATCATGGCAATGCTTGAAGTTGAGAATATCCATACCTATTACGGAAACATCCATGCGCTCAAAGGTGTTTCTCTCACAGTTGACAAGGGCGAAATCGTGACCCTGATCGGAGGCAATGGCGCAGGAAAGTCCACGACGCTGCGAACCATCACCGGGATTATGAAGCCTCTGGAAGGTCGCGTCATGCTTGAAGGTGAAGACCTGGCTCCGTACAAAGCCCATGAGATTGTCTATAAAGGCATCGCTATGGTCCCGGAAGGACGGCGCATCTTCGCACGCCTGAGCGTCGCCGAAAACCTTGAGATGGGCGCCTACAGCCGCAATAACAAACAGGAGATTGCCCAGGACCTGGAACACATCTACTCGCTGTTTCCCAGGTTGAGGGAACGCCGCAGTCAGGTCGCCGGCACCCTCTCCGGCGGTGAACAGCAAATGCTTGCCACCGGGCGCGCGATGATGGCTCGTCCGCGCCTCCTGCTGATGGATGAACCCTCAATGGGACTCGCACCCGTATTGGTCGAATTGATCTTCGATACGATCAAGCGGATAAACGAGGAGGGCACAACTGTCCTGCTGGTGGAACAGAACGCCCTGATGGCGCTCTCGATCGCGAACCGGGCGTACGTCCTCCAGACAGGGGAAATCGTACTGCACGATAAGGCGGAAAAACTGCAAACGAACGAGATGATCCAAAAGGCTTACCTGGGTATGGAATAGTTTTTTTCTGTTCCGTTTGGGCGCGCAGAGGTACAATCTATGTTGTCCTCTGCGCGTTTGTCTATCTGCCCATAGAACGAATTCACCAAAATTTATCCAGCGAGATGAATCCCGATGAGCAAGAAAAACTTCTTCCTCCTATTCTTGGCTTTTCTGATAGCAGCCTGCCAACCCGCTCCTTCTCTTGTTCCCACTGTTACAGCTGCGCCAACCGGAACGTCCACAGACCAGTGGCAGGTCTTGCTGAGTCATACCCCTGTTCCCTGGACGACACCCTTACCTCCTGAGGAACCAACTGTTCTTGACGCCACCTATGTCAAGGTCAACCCCCGCCTTGCCACACCATTCCCCTGCAAGCGCTGCCCCGATTACAAACTGGACGGCGGTCTATGGAAGCTGAGCCTTGATAAAGGGACTTTCCGCATCCTTTATACTGTGAATGGCTGGCGCAGTCTCGGCTCGTATACCGTGTCTGACAATAAGATTTACTTTTTCAACGATCCATACTGTAACTGGGAGACCGGGGTTTATACCTGGACGCTTGCGGATGGCATGCTGACGCTC
>DATFHE010000012.1:0-4438 GCA_035248745.1 Anaerolineales bacterium
TGAGCGTAACCGATTTCACGGACCGTGTCATCCAATGAACGAGGAATTAACCTCCGCATATTGGTGGATTTTTCGTTGAGACCAGTGATACAGATCAAACAACGGAGACGGTGGGGAAACCTTCATGCAACCAGACCGTAATTGCACCCACCGGATAAATCATCGTAAATGCTGAGAAAGATTAAGCGTTATGACGGTTATAGTGATGGAGAATGACTGGTAAAGTGAGCTAAAGAAAATATCGACCCAGACACTCACCTGAACCAGAGGGGGTAGAGTCACGCTATATCAAAATTAGCTTGAAGGAGATTCAAGATGAACAAAGAGAATGAATTGGATATTCGTAGTGTTGCCCCGGCGAAGCGGCATCCCATGATCTTTGATTGGTTCGATAGACTGCAGGGTGGAGAATCGTTCATCCTGGTGAATGACCATGATCCCAAACCCCTCTATTATCAATTCCAGGCAGAGCACACCGGGACCTTTGCCTGGGAATATTTAGAAAGCGGTCCTGAAACGTGGCGCGTTCGGATTGGTCGTATTTAACTCCCAACCATATGCAAGTCAGCGAATAGAACGATATTGATCCGGATCTTCCGCGGCTCTTCACGCTTCCAGTCATTGACCCCGATGAATTCACACGCGATCAAGTCACGAATGAAAACATGATCCACCTAGCGCTCATTTCGCTGCAAACCGCAGGCGGTAAAGAACTCAGAGCGCAGGGCTGCATCGTTGGCGTAATGACCGCGCCAGACCGTGGTCCGAGTCATCGGCGCTGTTTCTCGTACGCCGCGCATTTCCACACAGAGGTGACGAGCTTCCAGGTAGATGGCAACTCCATGCGGATGCAGCATAGTATCCAGGGTATCTGCAATCTGCTGTCCGATGCGTTCTTGTACCGCGAAACGTTTGGAGAAAAGCCGTACCATCCGGGTGAGCTTGGAAATTCCAATGATGTTCTCATGGGCAATGTAGCCAACGTAAGCCATGCCGTGGAAGGGAAGAGCATGATGCTCGCACAGCGCATAAAAGGGGATCGGTCCCTCTATGACCTGGCTAAGCCTGCAGTCAGGCTCGCCGCGGCATTCGGTATCAAAAATCCGCAGAAGCTTGGGATCACCATCATAGCCTTCTGTTGCATCAAAGAGCGCCTTAATAAAGCGTCGCGGCGTATCTTTTGTCGCCGGTGTGTTCAGATCCAAGCCAAATGCAGCAAAGATTTCTGAAGCGTAACCTTCAAACTTGTGAAACTGCTCGTCCGATATCTGGCGCATCTGCAGCTTCATAGCTGTACGATATTCGAGATCATCTGGGTCATCGTGAATGTGCATTCCTACCTCTGCCTTTCTTTATTCAGGCGTGAGGTTAGCAAATAGCATGAACTCCTCGCCTTATACAATTCAGGAAATTAAATTAAGGGTGCAGCCTTCTCTGTCACTGCTCAGCCTTTGTAAGTCAGAACCCTGCCCCATAGGCTTTTGTTGCCCCAGATCCCTGCGCGCAGGGATTCCAATTGGACAATCTGGCTGTGATCCACAAACAGGTTCACTTCAGCGCCGTAATTTTTGACGTACCAGGCAAATACTTCGGGATCCGCTGCTTCGAACATCGGTTTTTCCAGACCAAGAGCCTGGATGATCTTTGCGACCACATCGGTTCGCCACACGTTGACATTCTCGGTGATCCCCTCTGATTCGATCATAATCATATAGGCGCCAGCGTCCACAAAGCGTTTTGCCTGTTGGATGGCCCACTCCGGGTCACGGGTGCCTTCAGCAGCCAGTTCCCCTGCTGTTGTGTCGCCGCCCGCCCCAAACTGGATGCCGACTTCGGGTTTTGCCTTTAGCCCGGCTTTTTGCACGTTCTCGACCAGGCGCAGCCAGTCGTCCGTAGGTATGCTGATAAAGCCGCTGGATATCTCGATAATATCGAACCCAATTTCCCTGCATTCCCGGATATAACGATCGACCGCCTCAGGTCCGAGTGTGAGGACATGCTCGATAAACCCGCCTGTCGAAACCAGTACGTCATGTCGATGGCAAATGTCCAGGAGCTCCTTGACTGCCTTGCGCGGCATCAGGCTGAAGGAGCCTCCGGCGAACTTGAGTACATCGATATAAGCACCCATCGTCTCCAGGACGTCTTCTAGGTAGCGCTTGCCCATTGGCGTGTAATACGGTCCGCGAATCTCGGTGACACCGCGGCTGCGGGGTTTCACCTCGCGTTCATTGACTCGTAGGAAGGCAAACGCCCTCTCGTCAAGGTCATCTTGTAGTTGAGTTATCATATCGGCTCCTTTGGAATTACTTAATGTTTCCCAGCAGGTCTGTCAGCTCGCTCACCTGAATATTTTCAAGGTTAGCCACTGCCTCTTCGATCTCTCGCTGCAATGGATGAGTGATACGTGCCTGTGTCAGTTGCTCGAATTTTTCACTGATCGTATTCCATCCCATAGGACGGGTTAGAAATCCTTCGTAATCCCGTTTTTCCCTGGTGAGAACGTGCCCATCGTTTAGCGTGATTCGAATGCGCGATGGCATCTCCGCCGGAAAACGCCGGCTGAATTCATCCAAGGGGCGCACGAGTACTTTCCGCAGCAACGTTTGGACATCCTGACTCTCGATGCGCTCCGGAAGATATTGCTCCGGCATCACCTGACCATCGAGAATTGCCACAGCCACAATATAAGGCAGGCTGTGGTCTGCTTCTTCTTTGGAATGAACCGTGAACTTTTCCCCTTCTTCACCCCCACCGATGATGTTATATGCCACATCAAAGATATCGATGTCAACTCGATGGATGTCAGCTCCGGTAAACGGATACTCCTGTTTCAGTTCCAGCACACCTTCAATGGTAGATTGAGAATGGATCTCGGCGTTATATCTTTTGACAATCGTCTGTGGAATCCGCTCCAGAGTTTCCTTTGACCAATCCAGCTCAAAATAACCGCTGATTGCATCCATAAAGCCTTTATTTCCTTCAAAGACCTCCCCCGGCCCGGTGATGCCACGCATTGCCAGAAATGTGGCATGGAGTGCCCCAAAGGCAGTGTTCGGATATGCCAGCCCTTTCCAGTGGGACAGAGCGCCGGTACGCGTCACCCGTAGAGCGTTAAGAGCGGTTCCGCTAATGGCAATTGCATTCGCGGTCCTGACCTGGTCCAGCTCAAGAGCCCTCGCAACCCCTGCGGCAACGGCAAACGATCCCTGGGTCGTGTGATCAAATCCTTCCGCGCGCACGGGAGCCACATCGCTTAACCTGCACTGCACCTGGTAAGCAACTGCCAGAGCCGTGAGTAGATCCTTTCCACTCCTGCCCCCATACTCACATGCTGCAAGTATTGCACCTATATTATCGCTCGGGTGACAGGTTTCCCCTTTTGCCAGGTAACTATCGTTGAAATCCAGATAGCGAACCAGGGCGCTGTTATAGAGAGCCGCCCGGTCCGGGGCTGTGCGGCCACCTCCGATGAGTGTAGACAGACCTTCCCCGCCAAATTCTTCGATTTGTGCTTGAATCATTTTTATAGGTTCGCCACCCAGCGCACCGATGGCACACCCCAGAGCATCCAGGATCCGGATTTTTGCCTGCTGGATAGCAGCTTCAGAGAGATCTTCATACCTTGTTCCAACGACAAAAGCTGCTAATTGGTCAACCATTGATATAGCACCTACCTCATTACGGTAAACCGGTTTTATATCTATTAAGTTTGGTTTCATTTTGCTCGCTATTCTACGGATCAATAGTCCGTTATCTCGAGTTGCACCTGCTTTAGTGCCCGCTGCCAGGCATCGGAGTGCCGTTGAATAAGTCAGGGTTTTCGGGGCCTTCAGCGATCAGGTAACCTACCAGTCCTCGCTGCATTCTTGCGAGTGCATGGTCAACGAGGAGATAGTTGCCGGGCACTTCTAGCTCGAACTCGACGACGGTCGCGCCACCAGCCGGAACGAGTGTCGTTTGAACATCTGTAAGCGCAGGGGATGTGAGGGAGGCTTGCTCATAGACACGGTCAAATATTTCTCCAATCACATGAAACGATGATGTGAAATTCGGCCCGCCAACGCCAAAGAAGATGCGCACAGTTTCACCCACATTTGTCTTCAATGGTTTTTGTGTGGTCAAGCTTCCCACAGCACCATTGAAGACCAAATATTCAGGATCTTCGTTAAGCAATGCCTGTACATTTTCGGTGAGATGACCCGTGGAACCAAATGCTTCCTTGGTATAGACTTCTCCCTGCATCACATAGAACTCTCGATCAACAGGCACTAAACCCTCTTCCGGTTCTACCAGGATGAGGCCATACATGCCATTCGCAATATGCTGCGCAACCATTGGGGTTGCACAGTGATAAACGTATAAACCAGGCTTAAGCGCTTTAGCAGTAAACATGGTCTCTTCGCCAGGAGCGGTTTGAGACATCTCAGCGCCGCCA
>DATFHE010000013.1:0-3504 GCA_035248745.1 Anaerolineales bacterium
ATTGTGCCTGCGAAACAGTGATAAGCAGAGGTGAGAATGACATAACCATCACCGCAAGGAGGGTCATGATCGTCAATATGTTTTTTCGCATGAGTGTGGCTCCGTGTACTTCGTACAGGTTTTATCATAATTCGATGAGAAATACCTAATGGTGTGGGAGCTTATCTCCTCGACATCACAAACTCCTGCTCATAGTAAAATCAATCCGCATTTTAGTAGAGTCTGGAGCGTATCAGAAGCTATGGCTATAAAACGACTAGCAGTTCTTACAAGCGGCGGCGATGCGCCGGGGATGAACGCCGCCGTCCGCGCCGTGGTGCGCACTGCATTGGACAAAGGCGCTGAAGTATACGCGATCTATGAGGGGTATCAGGGACTGGTGGAAGGCGGAGCACGCATCCATGAAATGAATTGGGACTCGGTCGGCGGCATTTTGCAGCAGGGCGGGACGATTATTGGGACGGCGCGCAGCGAAAAATTCCGCACTCCTGAGGGGCGTCGAATGGCTGCTAAGAACCTCGTGCAGCTTGGCATCGATGGGTTGATCGTCATCGGTGGCGACGGCTCGCTGACCGGCGCCGATTTATTCCGCCGTGAGTGGCCGTCGCTGCTTTCCGAGCTTGTGAGCAATGGCGAGGTCCGCGCGGAAACGGCTGCCGAATGCCCAACCCTTGTCGTTGTAGGCATCGTCGGTTCCATCGACAATGACTTCTCCGGCACCGAGATGACGATCGGCGCCGACAGCGCGCTGCACCGAATCACCGCCGCTGTCGATGCCATCACCAGCACCGCTGCCAGTCACCAGCGGACGTTCATTGTCAAGGTCATGGGACGTAACTGCGGATATCTCGCCCTCTATGGCGCTCTAGCCACCGGCGCCGATTGGGTTCTGATCCCCGAAGCGCCCCCGGATGTGGATAACTGGCAGGAGGTCATGCTGGAACGTCTCAAAGCCGGGACCAAGGCCGGTCGCCGCGACCATATCGTGATCATGGCAGAAGGCGCGCAGGACCGTTACGGGAATTACATCGGTTCGAGCGATGTGCAGCGGGTGTTGGAAGAGGGGTTAGGCGAGGAAGTGCGCACGACCGTGCTTGGACATGTGCAACGCGGCGGACGTCCCAGTGCCTATGACCGTAACCTTGCCACACAGCTCGGATACGAGGCAGTTATCGCTGCTCTGGAAGCCAAACCCGAGCAGGAGCCCATTGTGGTTGGGACAAAGGCGAATCGTATCATTCGACTGTCCCTGGTGGAGTGTGTTCAAAGGACGCGGCAGGTAGTGGAAGCGATCAAAGCCAGAGACTACGAGAGAGCTATGTCCCTGCGCAGCGCAAACTTCAACCATTCCTTCCGTACTATGAAAACCATGGTACGTGCCCTTCCCCATCCGCCGGAGCCAGGGCAGAAGCGATTTCGGATTGCTGTACTAAACGCGGGCGCGCCGGCACCAGGGATGAACACTGCGGTACGCGCCGCTGTGCGCGTGGGGCTGGACCAGGGTCATATTATGCTGGCTGTGAACAACGGCTTCGAAGGGTTCGCCGAGGGCGAAGTGAAGGAAATGGAATGGACCAGTGTCAACGGCTGGGCTTCGATCGGTGGTTCCGTGTTGGGAACCAGCCGCAAAGTGCCGCAAGGCAAGGATATGTACGCGATCGCCCGCACTATCGAGAATCATCGTATCGACGCTCTGCTTGTTATTGGCGGCTGGAATGCATACGTCAGCGTCTATAACATGATGAACGAACGCGCCAACTTTCCGGCGTTCCATATTCCCATCCTCTGCCTGCCTGCGTCAATCAGCAACAATTTGCCCGGGTCCGAATTCAGCATTGGCGCCGATACCGCCCTGAACAGCATCGTGGAGGCGGTGGATAAAATCAAACAGTCTGCAGGGGCAACACGGCGCTGTTTCATCGTCGAAGTGATGGGGCACTGGTGCGGCTATCTGGCGCTCATGAGTGCGCTCGCCACCGGTGCCGAGCGTTTCTACCTGCCCGAAGAAGGGATTACCCTGCAACAACTGGAGGACGATGTAGCCATGCTCAAGCGCGGCTTTCTTCTCGGGAAGCGCCTGGGGCTGGTCATTCGCAACGAAGCCGCGAACGAAATCTATTCCACAACCTTCATCTGCGCGCTCTTCGAGGAGGAAGGCAAGGAGGTATTCGACGCGCGCCCTGCTATCCTGGGGCATTTGCAGCAGGGCGGCGACCCTTCTCCGTTCGACCGCATTCAGGCTACGCGGCTGGCAAGATTATGCCTGGAGAAATTGATCGAGCAGTGCAATCGGAGCGATATCACCAACTGCTTCATCGGCTTGCAGAATGGGAAATTTGTCTTTCACGACATGCGCGACTTCGACCGCATGTCAGACCTGAAGTTTCAACGACCGCACGATCAATGGTGGATGCAGCTTCGAGGGATGGCAAACATCATGGCAAAGATCGCGCCGGAGGCATGAGAGAAGGCTCCCGAACTCATTCGCGTTAAGACTGTTCAGGCGGCAGCTGCACTGCCGCTCGATATTGTCTGCACTCCGAGTGCGGGCAATATCACCAATTTTGATCATTCGTCTCCTCCGCGCGCACGGATAACCGAACGTTGAGTACTATACACCTTCAGGTTACAGGAGATGCAAGAGCCAGGCAGGAAAATGCTTTTCCAATCGTGTTGGACGGGTTTGGTAGAATCGTTTCATCGTGTTACGAATGTCCCGAGTCACTCAGCAGCAAAAACGGATCGCCGTTTATGGGTCCCATGGAAGCACATGGCATTGCAAGGGGATCATGTGAATCGAAAGCGGTTGGTCCCTGGCATCTTCATGGCATTTTTTATCCTTCTTACGGTTTCCGGGCTGGTCTGGTACCGGGATTGGAAGAGAAATCAAGCGCGCGTGGAGCAACGTTTTCCTTTGCAGCAGTTGAAGTATTGCAGTTCCACCCCGGTCACCCCCTGTGTGGTGTCGTTTAGCCAGGACGCCGACGGCAATATGCTGGTGAATTTTCTGACCGAGGGCGCTTTTTACCCGGATTTTTATCTTAAGATCACAGCCGGAAAAACAGATCATATCTACGTTTGTGAAAAGGCAAATACGTTTGCCACAAGCGTCTATTGCACCGGCAAGGCTCTACCCGTTGGACAGGTGTTGCAGTTCTATGTCGTTTCCTTAAGTGGAGACATCGTTCTCGCGCAGGGAAATTTCCCGATCATTGGCATGGCGCTGGCGGGACCCAGCGTTTTTTTGTCGCCGACACCGACCAGCCAGTTTACACCCGCAGTGACCCCCAGCCCCTCTTATCCATCGTACCCGGGCACAAGACCTTAGTGCAGCATCCGTGAACCTATTCGCCGATGTTTTCTCTGTACTGACGAATCACTGGCAATTGATCGCGGGCATAGTGCTGATGATGATACTCAGCCAGATACTGCTGGGCTCCGCGCTTCGAAAGATCTTTGCTGAGAGATTGCATGCCGAGGAGTATTTTGCTCTCAGCGCCGCCG
>DATFHE010000014.1:0-3040 GCA_035248745.1 Anaerolineales bacterium
GGTTAATACGGTCGAACTGGCGAACATCTCTCTTAGCGATGATGTGGTCATCATCGGCGCGGGCTTCATGGGCAACCTGGTCCAGAAACTGGTGGCACTGCAGGGGCCGCGCCACCTGATCGTTGCGGACACGCGCGTAGACGCCCTCGACCGCGCCCTCCGATTGGGTGCTACACACGTCGTCAACGTTTCCAAAGAGTCGCTTCCTGAAACGGTCAAAATGCCGACCAATGGTCAAGGCGCAGATGTTACCTTTGAAGTCGTTGGTGCACAGGCGCCGCTCAACCTGGTTGGTGACGTGACGCGCATGAGCGGAAAAGCCGTCATCGTGGGCTTCCACCAGGGCCAGCCGCGCCAGATTCCGTTAGGGTACTGGAACTGGATGGCCTTCCAGATTTTGAACGCCCACTTCCGCGAAGAAGTCACCATCCTGCGCGGGATGCGCATCGGCATGCGCCTGTTGACCTCCGGTCGGTTGAGTTTAGAGGATTTGGTGACCCATCGTTTTCAGTTGAGTGAGATCGGGCAAGCCTTTCGCACGGCTCATGAAAAACCGGAAGGCTTTGTCAAGTCAACGATTGTTATGCAATAAGACGGGATGATATTCCGCCAGACTGAGGATAGACGGGATACCATCCCGCCCTACGTTTGTAATTCAAGGAGCACAATTCATGCAGCCAAAACCCTGGCCGGCGATTCCGGTCGAAAAAGGAAACTTTCAGAAACCACCTCGTGAGTATGGCATCCTTCCATTCTGGTTTTTGAACGGTGAATTAGAGCTGAACGAGATGCTTTACCAGCTGCGCGAGTTCCGCGACAAGGGCATGCCCGGAATCATCCTGCATGGGCGTTACGGACTCGAAACCGACTACATCGGGGAAACGTATCTGGACCGCATCCACTTCGCCGTCGAGGAGGCGGAAAAGCTCGGGCTGCAAACCTGGATCTATGACGAGATGAATTGGCCCAGCGGCACCGCGGATAAACGTGTCTTGAAGGCTCGCCCCGACCTGGCTCAGCGCTACATCGAGTGTCTCAACTTCACAGTACGCGGTCCCTGGTTCACGTATCTCACTGGCGCAGACAGCCGTTACAACGATTTTGAGAAATCAACGCCAATAGCGGCGTTTGCCGTCCGATTGGATGGAGAGCAGGAAGTCATCGATTTGACCCCCAACCTGTCCTTCCGGGATGTGATCCCCTGGGAGGCACCGGCGGGCAACTGGCGCTTGATGTACATCGTCGAGAAGATCGCCGATTACTACATCGACGCGATGGATCCCGAGTCAACGGCCGAATTCCTCAAACTTGGCTACGAGCCTTATGCAAGCGCCGTCGATGGAAAAATGTCCTCACAGATGTTGGGGTTCTACACTGACGAGCCCGCCATGCATTATTACCTGAGCGGCGCAGATATCCCAATCGTTCCCTGGACCAAGAATATGTTCCGCCGTTTTCAGGAGCGTAATGGCTACAACTTGCGCCCACGCCTGCCAGACCTCTTCTTCGACATCAGCCCGGATAGCGCTCGGGTGCGCTACGATTTCTACAATACAACCACAGATTTCTACAGCGAAGCGTTTTACAAGCAAATTCATGAGTGGTGCCAGAAGCATAACGTGTTATTCACCGGGCATTTGCTTTATGAAGAATGGCTGCGACGCCTGATCCGAGTGGAAGGTAACCTGTTCAAGCACTACCACCACCTGGATGTGGTTGGCGTGGATCATCTCTACCCCATTATCGGCAACCGTGACCGGCCCGATGAGCATGTGGCAATGAAGGTTGGCAGCTCGGCGGCGCATCAACTAGGAAGCCCGCGGCTGCTGTGCGAGTCCTTCGGCGGCATCTTCATGGACGCGACCATGCAGCGCATGAAGTGGATCACGGACTGGGAGTATGTTCTTGGCGTCAATCTGCTCAACCCGCATGGATTCCATTACACGCTGGAGGGTCCGCGCAAACGCGACTGGCCACCGTCTATGTTCTATCAATATCCGTGGTGGGGGTATTACGGGGAGTTCTCAAATTACGTCAGCCGCTTGAGCCATCTGCTCTCCGGCGGCAAGCATATTGCCAGGGTCGCGGTGCTCTGGCCCATGAATGCGATGTTCGCCACGTATACACCTCAGACTCATAACATCATTGGCGACCGCATCGAACGCGATTTCAACACGCTCACCGATCTGTTACTTCGTCTACATTACGACTTTGACTATCTCGATGAAGATGTGCTCGCAGATGCAGAACTTGAAGGCAACGCAATCCGCGTAGGGGACGAAGCTCATGAGCTGCTGATTCTGCCTCCTATGGTGCACATCAAGCTGAGCACACTGGAGAAGCTCGAGAAGTTTGTAGAGCAGGGTGGGCGAGTTCTCGGGACAATCTTCCTTCCGCACCAGGCATTTACCAGAACAGGCGATGTGACCGAACTGGTGGATATTTCGGACAGAGTCCGTGCTCTCTTTGGCGTGGACCCGGTCGAAACGCAGCAGACCTTCCAAGAACAAGCTCAGATGCAATTAATGGAAAAGAAACAAGGTAAGGGGAAGGCTGCATTCCTACGAAGTTATGCACTCAATCGACAGCTTCCCTGGCGCATTCAGGGGGACCTCGACACACCCGGCAAAACAGAAAGCCCGTTCTTTGTCATTGAATCCGAAGAGCGAACCAGCCGTTACTTCTTCGCACCCGAGGGAGGCGAACGCCAGGAGATCACGAACGAAGTGATAGCTGAACGCGAGTCGGTTGCTGACGCGCTGGATGGCGCAATTGCAATGCTCATCGAACCGGATGTCGTGATCGACAATCGCGAGGTCTTCTATCTGCATCGCCAGAGTGACGGGCAGGATATTTACTTTATCGTCAATCCTACATACACCGCTCAAAAAGCTCGGGTCGGAATTCACGGCGCGGTCCAGCCTGTGCATTGGGATCCATCCACAGGCATGGAACACCTCATCGCCCCCTCTCAAGTAACTGAGGGACGCACCTACTTTCAACTTGAGCTCTCCCCCGTCGGTTCCGCATTCATCTTGGT
>DATFHE010000015.1:0-6065 GCA_035248745.1 Anaerolineales bacterium
CATAAGATGATAAAATAGAACATTAATTCACCACGAAGATTCTTTTACCCTTTTAAGTGTTTCTCTAGCTTGTTAATCTTCGCGATCTTCCTCCCCACGCGGTACAAAAGATTCTTTGGTGGACATACACAAAAGGATTACACATGGAACTTGGTTTAATACGCAAAATAGACATTGATAACGAAATGCAGCAGGCGTATCTCGATTACGCCATGTCCGTGATCGTCGCGCGCGCCCTGCCCGATGCCCGCGACGGGCTTAAACCCGTGCAGCGCCGCATCTTGTACGCGATGTACGACATGGGCATTCGCGCCGACTCGCCTTACAAGAAGTCCGCTCGTATTGTCGGTGAAGTGCTGGGTAAATATCACCCGCACGGCGACTCTGCCGTGTACGAAGCGATGGCACGCATGGCGCAGGACTTCTCCTTGCGCACACTGCTTGTAGATGGACAGGGCAACTTTGGTTCGGTGGATGGCGACCCGCCCGCGGCAATGCGTTACACGGAAGCGCGGCTCACGTCTGCCGCGGTAGATATTCTGTCGGACCTGAACAAGAACACGGTTGACTTCAGTTCCAACTTTGACGACACACTGACGGAGCCGGAGGTGCTGCCTGCCGCGCTGCCGAATCTTCTGGTCAACGGCGCAACGGGTATCGCGGTGGGTATGGCAACATCCATCCCGCCGCACAATCTCGGCGAAGTGGTCGACGCTCTCGTCTACATGCTTGAGAGGTGGGAAAAACTCGACGACATCGACGTCGAAACCCTGATGGAGTTCATCCAGGGACCGGACTTTCCGACGGGTGGTCTCATCATCCAGGAAAAGGATCAGGATGGGCTCGAAGCCGCGTACGGGTCGGGACGCGGGCGCGTCACCGTACAGGCAAAAGCCCATGTGGAGGAAATGGAGCGCGGCAAGAACCGCATCATCGTGACCGAGCTCCCCTACATGGTCAACAAATCCAGCCTGATCGAGCGCATCGCCGACCTGGCACGTGAGGGGTACCTCGAAGGTCTCTCGGACCTGCGCGACGAATCAGACCGGCACGGGATGCGCATCGTACTTGAAATGACCAAGAACGCCGATCCCGAGGTCATCCTGCGCGATCTCTACAAGCGCACGCCCATGCAGACCACGTTCAGCATCAACCTGCTGGCACTGGTGGATGGCGAGCCGCGCACACTCACGCTCAAGCAGGCGCTGCGTGTGTACGTCGAACACCGTCTGACGGTGATCAAGCGCCGCGCTGAATTCGATTTGGAACGGGCTCGTCAGCGCGCCCATATCCTCGAAGGCTATCTCGTCGCTCTCAAGAATCTGGACGAGGTGATCAACATCATCCGCTCCGCCTCCGACGTAGACACGGCGCGCGGCAAACTGATGAAACGCTTCAAGCTGACGGAGCTCCAGGCAACCGCGATTCTCGATTTGCAACTGCGCAGGCTGGCAGCGTTGGAACGCAAGAAGATCGAGACCGAATATAGAGAAGTGACCGCCACCATTAAAGATCTGGAAAATTTGCTGAAATCACCGAAGCGAATGCGCGGCGTCGTAGCAGACGAGCTGCTCAACGTGAAAGATCAATATGCCGACCGGCGCCGTACACAGATCATTAATGTGTCTGCAAACGGACAGGCGACGAAAACCCTCACCGCGCGTGATCTCCTGCCCGAACAACAGGTCTGGATCGGCGTCACCGAGGAAGGCCTGGTCTCGCGCACGCATGACGACAAACAGCCGAAACACTCCGGCAACGACGCACCGCGCTGGCTGGTGAGAGCTTCCACGACGGATACGGTGTATTTCGTCGCGAAATCCGGGCGGGCTGCCGCGGTCGCCGCGCACATCCTCCCCCAGACAGACAAGCTCTCGCAGGGCACCCTGTTCCACCGCGTGACGCCGCTGACCGATAATGACTCGCTTGCAGCGGTTTTCGCCCTGCCATCCCGCCGGGACAAACTGCCCGAGGAGACCTGCACCATCACGGCGACAAAACTGGGCATGGTCAAGAAAAGTCTCGTCACGGAATTGCCCGGTCCCTCCTCGCAAACCTTCGTACTGGCGCGAGTAAATGAAGGAGACCGGCTGATCGAAGTCGCTCTGACGGATAATAAAACGAAAGATATCCTGCTCGTCACCGCGCAGGGCATGGCGATCCGCTTCAAGGAAGAGGAAGTGCGCCCGATGGGACTCGTGGCGGCAGGTGTCAACGGCTTGAAGCTGGCAGATCAGGATGAAGTCGTCGGCATGGAGATCCTGCCAGCTGAGGGCGAGATCTTCCTGATTACGAGTGAAGGCAAAGCCAAGCGCGTGGAACAGAAGGACTTCCCCGTGCAGGGACGTTACGGCAGAGGCGTGATCGCCTGGGATATCTCAGACAAGGTCCGGCTGGCTGGCGTGGTGGTGGATAAGCCCAATCACATGGCAACGATCCATCTCACCAAAGGCGCGCCGAAATCCACCCGGCTGGATGAGGCGGGCATTCGCAAACGCGCCTCCACCAAAGGCGATGTGATCGTGGATGTGAAACCGGGCGAGGAAGTGGTTTCCGTCAACGTGAGCTGGACCGTGGAGAAATTCGTGGCACTCGCTGCCCGCGTCAACGGGGCGAACGGCGCGAAGAAAGCGTCTGCCAACGGGCATAATGGAACAGGTAAACAGCCTATTCCAGTGAAAGCCACGGCAAACGGTAAAGTAAAAAAGGCAGCGCCGAAGACAACTCCATCGAAGGGAAAGAGCGCAGCAACCAAACCATCCACAAAGAAAAAGGCGGCAAAGCCTGCCAGGAAATCTGCTTCAAAAAGAAAAAAGTAATCCGTAAAGAAAAATCCTGCGGAATTCGTTCCGCAGGATTTTTCTTCAGGTATGGTGTGATGAGGATCAGCGAGCCAGCTTCAAATAGACTGCACCACGCGCATCCAGGTAGATTGCTTCAGGTGTTTGGACAATGCGGATCACTACATTCTCACAGCTTGAACAACGCAAAACTATACCTGGTCCCTGTGTAAACGCCAGTAGTGTGCCGATCTCACCTTCTCTGCCGCAGTGCACACACTCGGTCGGCGAGGCGGTCATTTCCGCACCGAAGATTTCGAAGAGCAAACCTGCGGTTGCGTTCGCGTCCAACATGAGTTCGCGGTTGATATCGGTTGTCTCTTTCATCTCAGCCTCCTGTCGGACCAAAACGCTCGGTACGGATCTGGTTTGAGTTGAGTCCAATTTTGACTAAGGCATTCGCCGCGGATTCAACCATTAACGTCGGTCCGCAAATAAAAGCTTGAGCGGGTCCGCCCAATGGACCCGCAACGTCCCTGAGGATTGCCTCATCGATGCGCCGCGCATAGCCTTTCCAATCCGCAGGCTGGGAGCGAGTCAACGTATGAAACACTCTGATGCCGCCGTTTGCTTTGCTCAAGTATTCCAATTCGTTGTAATAAATCACATCTTCAAAGTTGCGTGAACTATACAACAAGGCTGCCGGGTTGTTCACCCCTGACGCGGCGCGATGACGAATCATGGACATAAGCGGGACAACTCCCGATCCGCCTGCAATCAACAATAGCGGGTCAGCCATACTCGCCTCCCAGACGAAATAGCCGCCGATGGGTCCACGGACTTCGACGCGATCCCCTACGACCACGACATCATGCAAATAGGAGGAGACCTCGCCATCTGCGATCCGCTCTACGGTGATATCTACTTCGCCCTCGCGTTCCGGTTCAGAAGCAATCGAGTAGCTGCGCTGGGTTTGATAGCCGTCCTCCGCCGTCAGACGGATGTCGTAATGCTGACCGGCGCGGTGACGCATCCACGAAGGGAGCTTCAGCGTGAACGTTTTTACGTTCGCAGTCTCCGGCTGGATGTTCGTAACAGAGGCGATTTGCCAGTTGAGAGTTGGTTTCATGGAAAACTTCTCTTAACCTCAAAGGACACGAAGAAGCACAAAGGGAAAGAGATTAATCATTCCAGTACCTTTGTTCCTTCCATGGATCGCCGCGGTTGTGATAGCCTGCCGATTCCCAAAAGCCGGGCTTGTCTTTTTCCATAAGGTGAATGCCGCGAATCCATTTGGCGCTTTTCCAAAAATAGAGATGCGGCACCACCATGCGCGCCGGACCTCCATGTTCCGGTGCGAGTGGTTTATCGTCGTACTTCAAGGCAATGAAGGATTGACCGTTGATGATGTCCGTCAGCGGCATGTTGGTGGTATAACCGCCATCGCTGTAAGCAGTAACGAACATGGCGCTGCGATTCAGCTCCACATGCTCGAGCAGGGTATCCAGGCTGACACCTTCCCATTTCATGTCCAGATGAGTCCATTTGGTGACGCAGGAAATATCTGCCACATATTTCTGCATGGGAAGCTGGTTGAATTCCTGCCAGCTCCAGGAGGCTTTTTCCCTGACAAGACCATCAATGGTAAATGTCCACTGGTCGAGAGAGGTACGCGGAGTGGGTCCTGCCGAGAGAACAGGAAAATCTCTTGTAAGATACTGTCCCGGTGGAATCCGGTCCTTCGCTTCCCCACCGCGCCGCTTGCCGACAAACCCGCGTGAGACAAATCGTTCTTCTGCCATGGTGTCTCCTTTATGGTTTCGAGATATTCCCTTCTAATCCCAGTTCCGGCGCGATCCTTCGCATTGCCTGGATCACATTCTCTACATGCTCCCACAAGTCGACGCCAAATTCCTGGGCGGCGTGCTCCATTTCGCTGCGGGAGGTGCCAGCAGCAAAGGCTTTGTCCTTCCATTTCTTTTTGACAGAGCCTGGTTCCAAATCGTAGAGCGAGCGTGAGGGGCGAACCAGCGCGACCGCTGTGATCAAGCCTGTAATCTCGTCGCAGGCAACAATCGCTTTTCGACGCAGGGTATCACGCGGCATGTTGAGATGATCGGCATGACTTAGAATATCCTGGATGATCTCTTCCGGCACGCCGCGCTCGCGCAGCATCGGTGCACCGTCCTGCGGGTGCTGGTCCAGCGTCGGATGGATCTCCCAGTCAAAATCGTGGAGCAGGCCGATCAAGCCCCACTGCTCTCTGTCCTCACCAAACTTTTCTGCATAAAATCGCATGGCAGCTTCGACCGATAGCATGTGGCGTACAAGACCTTCGTTTTTTACAAATTCACGTACAGTGGCTAAGGCTTCTTCGCGATTCATATTGTCCTCGTATGTCATTGCGAGGAGCGTTTTATGCGACGACACTTGCGCCGGCATTGCGTGCTCGTCGCAGTGCAGGTGAGCAATCTCCGATTAAGCAGGGGATTGCTTCGCTACGCTCGCAATGACATGGTACTTTATATACTCGTTGACGTTTCCAATCCGTGTTGTGTGGCAAGCTCGTCGAGCAGGATTTCGACTTCATCCAGATATTGATCGAGTCCGCTGACGTGCTCTTCAAAGCCGGTTGCCGTAAGGTGAAGTTGCTCACAAGCAACCGACCACGCGTTTGAAGCCTCGTCGGGCAGGACATCAGCCGCAAGCGTCCACGTTTGCAAGAGTGGCCAGAGGGCGGCACGAGGATTCTCGCCAGCCAGCATAGAGCGCACCGCCTTCTCGTAATAGTTCAGCCGCGCAGGATGGATACGCGAATCCACTCGGCTGTTCTCCATGGCAGCTTCGAAGGCAAGTCTCCATTCGGGAATCCAGTCATGGAGAAACGCGGGATCCAGGTGAGCGGCGCCCAGCAAGCCGAACAAACTTGTATTTAAGCCCGGGCGTTCCGCCGTCTCTGCACGCGACGGGAATTCCAGCATCAAGCGGCGTTCCTGTAAAGGCGGTCCGGAGAGCTCCGCCACGGCATTGACCGCATAGTACAGTGAGTTCATATACCCCAACAGGTCCTGAGGTGTCACCGTATCGGTGATCTGGAGCAACCGGCGCCAGAGGGTACGTGCCTCTGAGAGCAAAATTCGTGAACGCTGCAAGGCGGGCGCGGGCGCGTTGAACTCAAAGCCGGCGCGCAAACCCGCCTGGATGAATTCGAAGAACTTCTCGCGCTCATACAGAAGCAGGGGGTCATACATTTCCCACCCAAGCCAGGGATCGAGGCGCAATTCG
>DATFHE010000016.1:0-8030 GCA_035248745.1 Anaerolineales bacterium
GATGCTGTCCGAAGCGACCGCGTACTCGATCGAAGGGAATACGCTGTCAATCGTGAAAAACGGCATGATGCTGGTGCTGACACAGTAAACCCTATTCCATAAAATAAGAAAAGTATAAGAAGTAGCGATTGCTTTATTAGAGCAATCGCTACTTCTTAATTATTCACTCGCCAGCACATGCCGTGCGATGACGAGCCTCTGGATCTCGCTCGTCCCCTCGCCGATGGTCATCAGGCGCGCATCACGGTAAATACGCTCGACGGGATATTCGCTTGAGTAGCCGTACCCGCCATGGATCTGGATAGCGTTCCGGCAGACACGTTCTGCCATTTCGGTGGCGAACATCTTTGCCATGGCGGCTTCCTTGTTGTAGTTCCGTCCCTGCTCCTTGAGCCAAGCGGTTTTATAGAGCAGGGTGCGCGCAGCTTCGATTTCCGTCGCGGCGTCTGCCAGCATCCACTGGATGGCTTGCTGGTCCGCGATCGGTTTGCCGAAGGCTTTGCGTTCTCTTGCATAGTTGACCGCGTATTCCAATGCTGCTTGCGCCAACCCGATTGAGATCGCGCCGATCCCAATTCGCCCGCCGTCGAGAGTCGCAAGCGTTTGCTGCAATCCTTTTCCTTCTTCGCCGATTAAGTTTTCCAGCGGGACGCGCACATCCTCGTAGGTCACCGCGTGAGTGGGAGAGCCGTGAAGTCCCATCTTTTTTTCGGGAAGACCGATCCGCAGCCCGCGCGAGTCGGTCGGGACGAGGATTTGGCTCAGAGAACGGGAGCCGCCTGCAGGGTCTGTGCGAACGAGGGTGATGATGTATTCCGCGATGGAAGCGTTCGTGCACCACATCTTTGCACCGCTGATGACCCATTCATCTCCATCTTTCACAGCCCTGGTCACAATTCCACCCTGTAGATCAGAGCCCGCGCCGGGCTCTGTCAGCGCGAGGGCGCCGAGCTTGTTCTTTCCGCTTGCCACGAGTGGAAGCCATTTCGTCTTGAGTTCTTCACTGCCATATAAGACAATCGGGGATGTCCCCAGCCCATTATGGGCGGCAATCGCCAGCGCAGTAGAACCGCATCCCCAGGCAATCTCCTCGAGCGCGATCGCCGCGCTGATCGAGTCCACGCCCGCGCCGCCGTATTCTTCCGGGATGTTCAGGCTGAGTAGCCCAAGTGGACCCATATTGCGCACGGCGTCCCAGTTGAATTCGCCTGTCACGTCAACATCATGGGCTCTTGGCTGCACTTCCTTCGCAACGAATTCATGAACCGTTCTCTGCCAGATCTTTTGCTCTTGGGTTAGATCAAAGTCCATCCTCTCAGGCTCCTTTTCGAGTGATTTGTGCAGGATAATCGTTCCCGTATTGGCTAGAGTATATCCTGCTTGGGCGGAGGTAGTAAGGACGCATAACTTATGCTCCTTTTAACCTGACCTTTGGCAAATACGTTCAGGTTTTCTTCCAAAAGTATCATGTAAAATAGGGCTGAACTGATGGGAAGTCAAGACAATACAGAGGAGTCACGAACTATGGCAAGTAAAAAGCAGATCGAAGCGCGTGAGCGCGCACGAAAAAAGCAACAAGCAGATCGTACGATTCAGACCATAGGCGGTTTGGTCCTGGTGTTGATTGTTGCTGGCATTATCTGGCTCGTATGGTCTGGAGGCAGGTCAAACGAGGCGGCCGCTACTCCGGAGGGAATCGTCGAACAATACAATGCCGCACCACCTATGAGCATTGACGTGAACAAGCAGTATTTTGCCACATTCAAACTGGCAAAGGGTGGAGAGTTTGTTGTGCAGCTTTTCCCGGACAAAGCACCCGTGACCGTAAATAATTTTGTCTATCTGGCGCGGAATGGGTTTTACGATGGCACGACCTTCCACCGCGTGCTGGATGGATTCATGGCACAAGGTGGCGACCCGACCGGCACTGGCAGCGGTGGTCCGGGGTATCAGTTCGAGGATGAATTCAGTGACCTAGCGTTTGACAAACCCGGCTTGCTGGCAATGGCAAACGCAGGCCCCAATACAAATGGCAGCCAGTTCTTTATCACGTACGTGCCCACGCCGCATCTTAATGGGCTGCATACGATTTTTGGCGAAGTGATCGAAGGCATGGACGTTGTGGAGGGGATCACACGTCGAGACCCCGATCAAAACCCCAGTTTCCAGGGCGATACGATTGAGACGATTACGATTACGGAAGAATAATTCACGATTTGCCGTGGAAGTTGTGCCAGCGGTTGCACTGCTGGCTAACATATAAGACTAACGTAAACACAAAGCGACTCGATCGAGTCGCTTTGTGTTTACGGGTGGAGTTTTATTTACCCGCTAATGATCCGCTCTCCTTCATACAGTTTTATTGCAATAGCAGTTACTGCAATTGCCAGTAAAATCGTCAACAAAGACGAAATCCAGATATTGCTGGCAAGGATAGGCTCAGAGCGCAGGAACTGGTTGATCAGGATCTGTTGCCCAAACGTAGGAATCAGCATGGTCCACAGATCCGGTTTGACGGGGAGAAAGGCAAGGGCTAGCCCGGGCAGCGAGGGAATGAGTCCGATGAACGGCAGATAGGTGCCAGCTTCCTTGGTTGTTTTGGTGAATGAGGCAATTAACGTTTGAATGGCGCACGCCAGAAAGACAATCGGCAGACAAATCATAAAGATTGCGACCAAAGCGCTGACGTCCAGCCCAATCTGAACGCCAAGCAGATCTTCCACGGGCAACAGGCGAAAGATCGCCGCAAACCCGGACAGAGTGATGAGCAGATTAGTGATCGCAAACGGTACCGCCGACAACATCTTTCCCATCGCGAACCAGCCGCGCGGCAATGGATTGATGAGCAACGGCTCCAGCGATCCACGCTCGCGTTCGCCCGCAGTGGCATCCGTGATCACCGGTGAAGCGCCGTTAAAGATCGCAAAGATGATGAAGTATGGCAGCATGGAAATGAAGATCAATGCCTGGCTTTGCGGCGTGGCTGTATCCACTTCCTCGATCTGTATAACACGTACGACCTCCGGGCTGACCCCGCGCAGGCTCAATCGCATGACTCCGATATAGCTGCTGTAAGTTTTCAGCGCATCCTCTGTTCGCTCGATGTCGGGACTGGCCGACTGGCGGGTGCTGTCCAGCACAAGCTGCAACGTTGCGGTTTCCCCAGCCGAAAACTCCTCACTATACTCTTCGGGAATGATCAAAGCAACATTGATATCCCCCGCAATGACCGCAGCTTCCGGGTCGGCGGGTGCAGGCTCGATGATGATATCCTGCTGTTCCAAAAAAGCAATCAGGTTAGGGGCGCGCTCGGCGCCGGAAACCGGGAGAGTCAGGGGCGCTTCCGCGCGGTCGCGAAAGGTATTGCCCAGCACCATGATCATCCCCCCAAGGATCAAAGGTCCGAACAGCGCCCAGAACAGACCGGTGATCCAGCTTCGATAATCACGCAGATTATCGAGCAATTCTTTTTGAACAATGATGAAAAGCTTCTCAATCATTCCAACCCCTCTTCCGAGCCTATGACGGCAACAAAGGCATCCTCCAGGCTTTCCTGACCTGTCTGTTCGCGCAGGTCATTGGGGCTGCCCATCGCAGAGACTTCGCCACCTGAGATAATGACAATCTGGTCACACAGCGCCGCAACCTCCTGCATGATGTGACTGGTAAACAACACACACTTGCCTTCTTCTCGAAGCCGAACGATGAACTGGCGCATGGCACGGGTGCTCATGACGTCGAGCCCATTTGTAGGTTCATCGAGCAAGACATTTTTGGGCTCGTGCACCAGAGCTCGGGCAATTGCAACTTTGAGTTTTTCACCGGTGGAAAACCCTTCGGTCTTGCGGTCCATGATTGCCTGCATGTCAAGCAGGCTGGCAAGCCGATCAATTTGCTTTTCGAGGACCTCGCTCTCTATCCCGTGCAAACGTCCGTAGTAACGGATGTTCTCGCGGCTCGTCAGGCGCGAGTACAGACCGCGCGCATCAGCCAGGACGCCGATCCGGCGCTGCACCTCGAGGGGAGACTGGCGCACATCGAATCCATCCACATGGGCGGAACCGCTATCCGGTTTCAGCAAGGTGTACAACATACGCAGGGTAGTGCTTTTCCCCGCGCCGTTCGGACCGAGCAAACCGGTGATCTGCCCATCGGGTGCGAAAAAAGAAACATCCTGAACGGCTTTTACCTTGCCAAACGATTTTGATAAGCCTTGTACCTGGATCATGGTGATGTGCTGCCTCTACGGACGCGGTCCGGTGAAATCTACAAAGAATGGCGGCGGCTCGATCTCTTCCACGCACGTCGTATCCAATTCCGCGGGCACCGGATTCTCAATGAAGTCTCGAAAAATATCCATGCTGCATTTGCTGGCGAGATTTCCATGCCCCATGCCTGCAAAGACGAGATGGATTTCGTTGCTCAGGCTCTCGGCGAGCTCTTCCGCGTGGTGGGGCGGGGTGATCGGGTCTGCTTCTCCAGAAAGGATAAGCACAGGTACATCTGTCTGGAGGGGCTCCCGGAACTCGGGGGAGACTGTTCCTTTCGGCCATTCGACACAAACCTCTGCGAAGTCAACGGTGCGATCGCCAAATACACTGCCCTCGCTACGTTGCGCGGCTTCCTCCACGGAGAGCAGCGGCGCATCTTCCGTGCACGCAACCGCGTAAAACATACCGTCGTACAAACCCGCATTCACAAGAAGGGCTTGCGAAATTAAAGGAACATAGTTTTCATCCACCTGCGCCGTATGGATCGAGAGTGGCAGCGTGGCAACAAGCTGCGGTACATATAATATGTTAAAGACCATGGTGGTGATCATCCGGCGTGTCACGTGCAGGTCCAGTGGCTTGTTCGTCAGCGGGTGCGGGATCGTGATGTCCACTGGTGACTCTTCCAGCCGCGCCAGCAAGTCGGTGAACTCGCTTGTCAGGTTCGGAAAGGTCCCGTGACAGGCTTCGTCTGTTTCGCAGCGGGCAAAGAATGTATCCAGCGCGCTTTGTCCGTCTTCGGCAGCATCCAAAAAGATGATGAAATCCGGTTCAACCAGTGCATCCAGTGTGACAGACCTCACGCGTTCCGGGAACATTCGCAAATATGTGAGCGCCGCGCGGGTCCCGTAAGAAGCACCGTAGAGGTTAATCGTCTCATAGCCGAGCGCGGCACGTACCTCGTCCAGATCGGTCATGGCAATCTCTGTGGTGTAGAAGCGCAGGTCAGCGTCCAACTGCTGCGGGCAGGCTTTGAGCGTATCCAACACTTCTTCGTCGGTCAAATCAGCCAGCGATTCGTCTTCCGGGTCCAGGCATCGCAAGGGATTCGATTTGCCTGTTCCGCGTTGGTCAACCAATACAATATCGCGATCTTCATGGATGGGAAACATCAATGGAATCATGGCGGGGAACGTCTCCACCGCAGACTGCCCGGGCCCACCAGCCAGCAAAAAGAGCGCATCAGGTTGGGGGTTGCGTTTGATCGCAGGGATTACCGCCACATACAATTCGATCTGACGCCCGTCAGGGTCACCGCGGTCTTCGGGGACTGTTAGCGTACCGCAGCGCGCGTCCACTTGATTTCCAGAAGGGGATGTTAGAGCGCAATCTTCCAACTTGATGGATTGCTCAGATGCAGTGATCGGATTGCGGGACTCGCAGGAACTGAGAACGATCAGGGTCAGAAGGGTGATGTAAAAGGTTCGCCGCATGCTATTGTTTTCTATGTTTGGGATAATGAATAAGTATACATCGTTCCAAAATAAAAAGAGCGCCTGTGGTAAGGCGCTCTGCTCATCAGAAGAGTATGCTCGCTTATGCGTACATGCCCCAATCCAAAGCGGAAGGGTCTTCCATCATCGAAAAGTCCCACATGTCCATGCCCATTTCGATAGTAACGGGCATGTCCAAGCCTTCCACAGCTTTGGCTTTTGTCATCTCGATCATCGCAGGACCGTAGGGACAAAACGGAGTGGTCAGGATCATTTTCAGACGGGCGATGTCGTTCTCGATCTCGATATCGCGCACCAGACCCAGCTGGATGATGTTCATTCCAATTTCAGGGTCAACGACCTCTGAGAGCTTCTCGCGGGCAAGCTTTACCTTATCGGGATGTGTAGTGTGGATTGTCCACTGGATTTCGTTAACAGTTTCTTCAGTCATAATTTCCTCAAAAGTTAGTTTTTTACAGCTGCAGGCTGCACTACATACGTACAGTGTGAGCCGCCATCCAAAATGCATTGCACTTTGTTGGCAGGCAGGGCAAGCATTTTGGAGATCAGCGTCTGGTCCATGGTACAGACTTCCGGATGTGCTACGCCAAGCTGATAATACGGGCATGAGATCTCATGGATCTGATACTCGCTGCCTTTCTTCTCCCACTCTACCGTAAAGCCTTCCTGCGCAAGCAATTCCTTCACAAACTCCAGCCGCTCTTCCATGCTCAACCCCTGGATCTGACTCGAATATTCCTTAGCAAGATCTTCCGCGATCTGGTTGAATAACTGGCTCACCATCGGTGCGGGCATGGTCTCTTTCATCTGGGTCAATAGACGCGTAGTCAACCGCAGATATTTCGTTGGGAAGCGCTCCATCCCATCCTGCGTGAGTGAGTACACCAGTCTTGG
Source organism: Anaerolineales bacterium (assembly GCA_035248745.1). Classification (GTDB taxonomy): domain Bacteria; phylum Chloroflexota; class Anaerolineae; order Anaerolineales; family Villigracilaceae; genus Defluviilinea. Next base: position 6,620 of record DATFHE010000016.1, read on the forward strand.
TCGTCCTACGCCGTGCCGCACTTCCTCTGCCTCGATCAGACCTTCCATTTGCAGGTTAGTCAGATGATGGCGGACCGAAATCGGGTTGATCTCTACAGCCTCAGCAAGTTGATTAATCGTGATCTTGGGGTGGCGCAGCAGTGTTTGAAGGATTCTGTCTTTCGTGCTTTTCATAGGAGGGAGTATAACAGTGCCCTTTTGGGTTGTCAATATATTAGATAAATATCATAAAAATTCAAGCTGCTAAGGCTCTGCGGGTGGTACTCTCCAATCTTGCAGCTATGGTGAAAAACTACACAAGGATTAGTAATTTACTAGAAAAATATGATAAATATTGACTTTTTTCACTCAACCTGCTATAATTCCGCAGATTGTAAAACCCGCCAATAGGCGTTTTTCAGGAGAAGGAATGTCGCAACTTGATATCAAGAATCTGCATGTCAGCATCGAGGGCAAGGAAATCCTCAAAGGCGTCGATCTGACAGTGGAGCAGGGCAAGGTCCATGCCATTATGGGACCCAATGGTACGGGGAAGTCTACACTGGCTTATACATTGATGGGGCACCCGAATTACACCGTTACCGAAGGTGAAGTCATTTTTAAGGGACAAAATGTCCTTGAGCTGGAACCCGATGAGCGTTCACGGCTCGGCTTGTTCCTGGCGTTTCAGTATCCCGTCGCCATCCCGGGCGTGACGGTGGCAAACTTCCTGCGCACCGCAATCAATGCTCGCCGTCGGGCGGAAAATCCCGAAGATAAGGGGATGCCTATCCCTGAGTTCCGCAAGATGCTCAAGGAAAAGATGGCGATGCTCAAAATGGATCAGACCTTTGCGGGGCGCTATCTTAACGAAGGCTTTTCAGGTGGCGAAAAGAAGCGCGCGGAGATCCTTCAAATGGCGACTCTCACTCCCGAGATTGCGATTCTGGATGAAACTGACTCGGGCCTCGATATCGACGCGCTGCGCATTGTCTCCGAAGGAGTCAACGCGCTGATGAACAAAGACCTGGGTGTACTGATCATTACCCACTATCAGCGTTTGCTGAACTATATCAAGCCGGATTACGTCCATGTAATGCTGGATGGGCGGATTGTCGAATCAGGCGGACCTGACCTGGCGCTGCATCTCGAAGAGAAAGGCTACGAGTGGATCCGCGAACGTTATGAGGAAACCCTTGCCTGAAGAGTTAAGCACTACGAGTCACGAAGAGACCCTTGTGCCCTTTGAGTTTAATGAGTCTGGAGATTGTTATGAGTGAAGATGCAAAAATCCTGGAAGATATCGGTCAGTACAAGTACGGCTTTCATGACCGTGATGACAATTACACGTTCAAGTCACAAAAAGGCTTGAATCGGGAAGTCGTTGAGAATATCTCGCGCATGAAAGGCGAGCCGCAATGGATGCTTGATT
>DATFHE010000017.1:0-3659 GCA_035248745.1 Anaerolineales bacterium
CATTGAGGATTTCTGGTCTCGCCGTGCGAACGCGCCGAAATATGAAAAGACGATTCATATTTTCGGTCATCCTGTGATCTTCGATGGAAACCATGAAGGAGTATTGGAGTCTGCCACGTTTGCCGAACAGATGTATTCTACGTCAGATTGGCATGATGGCTCCGTCTGGCGCGTTCACTTAACGGTTCACGACCCAGACTCTTTACCTCCCTTTCCGCCTGAACGCCTGATTGACCTCGTTCACTACGCAGGCGCTGAGGACTGGCTCTCAATTGATCTGCGTGAGTGGGGTCACTGCTTTGTCGACATGAAACGCGGCGAAGCCTTTGCAGTCTTATCGTCGAATCTTGCAGAACACCCGGAACAGGTTTGCCTGGTACTGATCAACACCATCCTGACCAACTTCATTACACGGCATGGGTACAGCATGCTGCATGCAAGTGCCCTCGTGAAAGATGGACATATCCTTCTTTTACAGGCACCGCATGGTACAGGAAAATCCACAACGGCGTTGCGTTTGTTGTTGAATGGGTATCAACTGCTTTCTGACAGCATGGTCTACATTGGGGAGCGCGCCGGGGACTTGTGTATGGGAGGCTTCCCGGTCGGAAGGATCAAGCTCCGCACAGATATGCTTCCACTGTTCCCTGCTCTGGTCGAAATGGCGCAAACCGAACCTGTTCGCAATGAGACCAAGCACCGGGTTGATTTGATGCGCGTCGATTCCGAACTGGTGCGGTCGGAAATCATCCAAGTCAGGCGAGTAGAATTTTGTCTGCTGGAACGCTGGGGGCGATACGAAAGCAGGATCGAACCGTTATCCGAAGCAGAGCTCTGGCCGGAGATCATGATCAACAGTTTGCATTACGATCATATTGAGTTATGGAAGGAAAACCTGAGCCGGATCGAATTGTTGATCCGTAAGGCAAATCTCCATCGCCTGCACATTGGGACTTCGGAAGCTGAGATACTCAAAACAGTGAATCAGCTATGGTAAATGCACGCCGCTGGCTGATTCTGATCTTTGGTTTATACGGTTTACTGGGGGTTGGATACAGCCTGCTCATGCCTGTTTGGGAAGCGCCAGATGAACCCGCCCATTATCATCTGGCATGGCATCTGGCAACCTATGAAGAATACCCCTCATATAAGATCAACTACGAAAACGGTCAGCCGCGGGCATATTACTACTTCAGTTCCTGGGTCATCCGCGCCCTGGACACGGTGAATCCTGAACTGACCAGGTTTCGGCGTCCGAAGGAATACGTCTTCAACATCCGCAAGCCGGAGCGCCGATTTGAATGGACGGATGAAAACTATACGTTTTATTGGGGCGTCTATGTGCTGCGCTGGGTTAACTTGATCATTGGCGGCATTGCCTTATGGCTGAACTGGAAGACATTTAAGCACATTGCTCCTCCAGCACTGGCACTTGCGGCGCTTGCCCTGGCTGCACTAACGCCGCAATACCTGCACATCGTGTCCTCGGTCAATAACGACGCGCTTGGCGCGCTGGCAGGCGCGCTGCTTTTGTATCTGGCGATTCGGTTTCTAAAGGAGTCATCCCCCTGGCTGGGATTGCTTTTAATTCCTCTTGCTGTTCTGCTACCCCTTTTTACCAAACTAACGGTGTTACCCGTCAGTGCAGCGCTGCTGATCATTCTGGCATGGAAGTGGCTTTTTGCTTTTCCGCAAAAACGATGGCTGCTTTATTCTGCGTTATTTATTCTTCTCGGTGCGGGAATTTTTTATCTACTATTTCCCGAAACGGTTCAATCCGCTTTCTATGAAATCCAATGGCGGCTCTTCAGCTTTCGGAAGAACGCGCTGACAGAGAAATATATCAAAGCTGTTTCCAGTCAGATCCTCTGGACGTATTGGGGAAAGGTTGGATGGCTGGCCGTGGGACTGCCGTTATGGAACGTCCAGCTACTGACTGGTCTCGGTGTGACAGGCATGCTCCTCCAGATCTATTCCTTACGCAAATTACGGGTGCGCGACTTGCAAATGGGACTCTGGATTGCTGTCTGGCTGGTCGCTGCCTTCACAGTATTGGCAGTGTTCCGGAATGGGTTGACGACCTTCGCGACGCAGGGTCGTTTGTTATTTCCCGCCATCGGCGCGTTATCACTGCTGATGGTGGCAGGGTGGCATGAGATTTTGCCCGAGCGATTTCAGGCCTATCTTCCAGCACTCATTGTTCTATTATTCTTCTGTTGTAATATGGTTTTATGGCTGACAGGCATCCTGCCTGTGTATTTCCAGCCATTTCTGGACTGAGCCTCTGTTGTGATGAAAGCCGCTTCCTTTCGATTTTTACAAATCTGTGTGGTGCTCATCGCCATCGCTTTTATTGCCCTGTTTTTCTACACCGCCCTGCCGCGCCTTCATTACCCATACGATCTGGATTTCATTGAAGATAGCATGCTGATACAGTCCCTGCGGATTGCCGAGGGACAGCCTGTTTATTTGCCTCCCAATGCTGAGTTCAATCCGCATGTGTATATGCCTCTTTTTTTCTGGCTGGGTGCGATTCTTTTCAAGATCGGTGGTCCAAGTCTCTTTCTGCTGCGGTTGATCTCATTGAGCGCGACTCTGACAACAACAGTTCTCATTTACCTGATTGCATTAAGGGAAAGTGGTCTTCGCTGGATAGCGATTGCCTGCGCGGGATTGTTTTTGGGAGGTTACCGTATTAATGGATTCTGGTACGAAGTCGCACGAGTGGACTCATTGTTTATCGCGCTGATGCTGGCTGGGTTTGCATTGGCAATTTATGCGGGCAGCTCAAATTGGAGATTGGTCCTTTCGGCTGTCTTCATAGCCTCCGCTGCCTTCACTAAACAGACAGGGTTTCTCGTTGCGATTGGATTCTCCCTTTATCTATTGATAAAAATCAGACGTCGTGCCTGGATTTTCCTGCTGGCATTTGGTGCACTGGCAGTGATCCCCTTATTTGTTTTGAATAGGTCAACAAACGGTTGGTTCTTTTATCATATCTTCTATATTGGCTCTGCCGACCCTGTGGAAATCCGCCGCCTAATTAATTTCCTAACGAAGGAACTTTTCGGCATCGTGACTGGCTTAAGTGTATTGGCTCTTCTAGCGGTAATTTTGGGAGTGTGGCGATCGGGGCCAAAGGTTTTGCGCGAACAACCATGGCTGTTTGCGATTGGGATGGCATTGATCATAAGCAGTCTTGGTCGCATGCGGGTGGGCGGAAACTTGAACAACCGCATGCCCGCTTATGCTCTCTTATGCATTGCACCTGCCATCTGGATGCAAATGTCTCCTGACAACAGGATTCGTAAAGAGAGCGCTATTCCCTGGCGAAACTGGGTCGCTATAAGTTTGATCCTGCTGCAGTTTTGGCTGGGGCGATATGACCCGAAACGCTTTATCCCAACATCCTCGATGAGAAAGAGCGGTGACGATCTGATACAACAAATCGGCTCCCTGTCCGGTCCGATCTTTGTCATGATGCACCCCTATTACACCCTCATGGCGGGCAAAGAACCATCCAGTCAGATGGCAACAATCTGGTACGTACGCCATCGTGGGGAACTCCCACTCCCGAATGATTTTGTGAGGAGGATTCAAAACCATTATTATTCTGCCATTATTTCGGATGAAAGTTTTTTTGAAACCCAGCCCGACCT
>DATFHE010000018.1:0-6125 GCA_035248745.1 Anaerolineales bacterium
GGAAGAGTGCAATCGCCTTGCGCTCGCTGCGCCGCGGGATGGATCGCCGCCTCAGCCGCAACATGATGCTTCTTGTCTCAATTCTGTTAACACTGGCAACTCTCACCACCTTGCTGCTCGTCCTGATGTGGAAATTTCAGATTGGTGATTATTATGTCTGGATCGGTCCATACGCCTACTCCGGCATCGGATGGCACTGGGGGATTGCACTGGGCGTGATACCGTTCTTTATTCTTCACGTCTGGCGGCGCTGGCCCCGACCGAAAACGGTGGATTTCGCCGGGCGCAGGCAAGCCCTCAAATGGATGGGGGTTGGAGCTGCGGCGCTGTTCAGTTGGGGTGCCGCGGAGGCGCTTGCGAAGGCAACAGAAACTAGCCAGGCACCGCGCCGTTTTACAGGCTCACGCGAGGAAGGTTCGTTCCGCGGGAATGCGCACCCTGTGACAACTGCCTCGGCTGAGGGAAAGATCAGGCTCGATCCAACGACATGGAGTTTGCAAGTGAGAGGCGCTGTAGAAACGCCTATTCAGTTAACCTATACAGATGTTCTCGCCCTATCTCTCTCCGAAGTGACCGCCACTCTCGATTGCACCGGCGGCTGGTACACGGTACAGACATGGCGCGGCGTCCGGCTCACCGACCTGTTGTCGCAAGCCAAAACCCGCCCGGAAGCGGTAGGAATCGTATTGCGAGGCGTTGCCGATTACACGGCACCTTTTACTCTTACACAGGCGGAAGAAATTCTGCTAGCCACGCACGTCAGCGGAGAGGTCCTGAACCACGTCCATGGGTTTCCCCTGCGAGCAGTGGTCCCTTCGAGACGAGGCTGGCATTGGGTAAAATGGATGACAGAAGTTGAAGTCATCACACTCTAAGAACACATGAATATCGTCAACGTGGGCTACGATTCAACGAATTACTACATCGTGGAAGCAAAAAATGGAAAATTCCTGGTCGACTGCGGCTGGCCTGGGACGCTTCAAAAATTCATGGGCGTGCTGAAGCGCAAAGGGATTCATTTCCAGGAGATCAAATATCTGTTGGTCACCCATTTTCATCCGGACCATGCAGGTCTGGTGCAAGAGCTAAAAAATAAGGGTCTAAAGTTGATCCTCCCGGAATGTCAAATCGATTTTATTCCTCCGTTTGCTGGATTCTTCCACGGCAAGAACTATCCCTATGTTCCGATTTCATCAAACGATAATCTCGTGTTGAAATTAGAAGACAGCCAAACGTTTCTTGCCAGTATTGGATTGAACGGAGAAATCCTCCATACGCCAGGTCACAGCGAGGACAGCGTGACTCTGGTTCTCGATGAAGGCTTTGCGTTCACCGGAGACCTGCATCCAAGCTTTATGAACATCGATGACCCAATCACCCGCGCAAGCTGGGATAAAATCTATCAACATAAGATCACCCAGATCTTTCCAGGGCACGGCGGCTCAACTACCGCCAATTACTAATTACCAATTCCTAATTCCTCAGCACCAATTACCCCTCTCCAAAAGGTTCCCTATGTCCGACTTCCTCACCCAAGCCAAAGAACTTTTTCCTTATACCCAGTCTTTACGTCGTGATTTTCACATACATCCAGAGTTGGGGTTCCGTGAATTTCGCACAGGCGGTATCGTCGCCAAGGAACTGGAATCTCTCGGTATCGAAGTGACAAAGGGTGTCGGTAAAACAGGCGTTGTTGGTCTGCTGGAAGGGGCGAAGCCGGGACCTACACTTTTGCTGCGCTTCGATATGGATGCCCTCCCCATCCTCGAGGAGACAGGCGCAGAATATACATCACAAAATCCGGGTGTGATGCATGCCTGCGGGCACGACGGGCATACCGCCATCGGGCTCACGGTAGCGAAAATCCTGCACGCACAGCGCGACCAGTTGGCTGGCACGGTCAAATTCTGTTTCCAGCCATCTGAGGAGGGCAATAACGGCGAGGAAGTTGGCGGCGCGGAGATGATGATGCGTGACGGCGTGCTCGATGGTCCTAACGTAGATATGAGTCTCTCTCTCCATCTCTGGAATGAAAAACCGCTCGGCTGGCTGGGTGTGACGAAGGGTCCCGTTATGGCAGGCGCGGACATATTCAACGTTCGCGTGATTGGCAGAGGTGGGCATGGTGCCATCCCGGATGCCGCCGTGGATCCGATTGTTGCCGCGGCCAATATTGTCAATGCGTTGCAGACAATCGTCTCGCGCAATGTGGCGCCTCTGGATACCGCAGTCGTCAGCGTGACCAATATTCACGGCGGGACAGCCTTCAACGTGATCCCACCGGAAGTCAAGCTGGAAGGGACGATCCGCACATTCGATTCTGGGGTAAGGCAGAGGGTCGTAGAGCGATTTGAGCAGATTGTGCGCGGCATAGGTGAAGGGATGGGATGCCGGGTGGAAGTGGAGGTCAAACGAATCACACCCGCGCTGGTTAATAATGAGATAATTACTTCCACCGTACAAAAGACAGCGCAGCGCCTTTTGTACGAATCCAATCTCGATTCCGACTATCAAACAATGACCGCCGAAGATATGGCATTCATGCAGGAAAAGGTGCCCGGGTGTTACTTCTTTGTGGGTTCCAATGACAAAGCCCGTCAGCTTGATTATGGACATCATCACCCGAAGTTCGATTTCCATGAAGAGGCATTGATTCGCGCCTCTGCGCTGATGGCTACTGCAGCGATGGATATCCTCCATCAAAGCTAATTCAGATTGTTCGGAACATTCGCAGGTTCCCAAACGTTACTCAGGTAGAGGAAGTGCAATTGGAGATTCCATATGCAAAGCGTAGTTCGTAGTATTCTTTTCTTTACCCTGGTGCTGAGCTCGTGTTCGGCAATTTCTACTGCGTCCCAAAGCGCTGTGCCTCAAAGCGTTTCACCCGCTCCTTCATCAGAAACCTTCACGATTCCCACAGCCACGGCATTAATCACGCTGCCAGCGACAACGGAATCTCCGTTCCCCCTCTCCACAACAACGGTGCCCGACTCCAGACCCATATCCACCCTCGCCACGCCTCACATCGACCAGGGACCGGATGGTCCAATCACTCAAGCCCCAGACACACAGAACTGCGCATACCAGTGGGCGTATCAGGATGTACCAGAACTCTCGAGCAGCTTCCAGGGATCCTTGCAGACGCTGCAGCCAGAAGCGCAAGGGACAGCCTTTGTATTTGGTGAAAATTGTATTCTCCCCGATGGAAGTATTGGTCGTTTCCTGCCTATGGAAACAGATTTCAACAGTACTCTGCAGGTAAGTGACTTAAGTAACGAATCCGAGCTGGGGGAATGGATCGTAAAAGTAATGCAGGTTATCACAGCGATCCCGCCGGAACAAATCGTCGGTCCGCGACCGGGGCGGGTAAGCATGACTTTTCAATCTGGCGCAGAGCAGAAGATCGTTAATTTTTACATTGACCAGTATCAAGGATTGCCCTCGGGTTTGAGCACGGCTGAAATTTTCCAGGCGTTACAAATGCCACAGTAAAACAAAAGTTGCCTCCTGTAGCCATCGTTCTGTAGAACGATGGCTTTTTTCTTGACAAAGAGGCATAAAAACTATATACTTCGTTTAGTAAATACTAAACGCTCCTAATAAACTATGAAATGAACACATCCCTTACCAGAATCAAAAAAGACTTCACACAAGGATTAAGCCAGATCAGCCGCTTTTGGGGCTTCCCGAAAGGGATGGGTGCCATCTTTGCCGTCCTGTATCTCTCTCCCGCACCGCTCTCGCTCGATGAGATCGTTCGGGAAACAGAGCTGACCAAAGGTGCCGTCAGTACTGAGATCCGTGCTCTGGCGCGCATGGGGCTGGTTCATCGTTCTTCAAAGCTCGGCGATCGTAAGGATTACTACGAAGCCGAATCCGATTTCTATTCCGCGATCCGTTCCATTTTGAAGGAGAGGCAGAACAGCGAATTCGACCGCGCCATCCAGTCTGTGCGGGGGACACTGGAGACGATGGAGGCAAACTGGGTGGAGGATGAAGAATGGAATTTTGTGTATGAGCGCGTGCAGGCGTTGCAGGAATTTTTCGATGCAATCGACAGCCTTACCAGGGCTGTCGTAAAACTGGAAAAACTAGGGTTTTCGAACGTAGCGAAGATATTGAGCGTCTTGAAATAATTTCGCGTGAAACGCTCTGTTTCCAAAGCATTTCGCGCGATCAAGGAGTAAAAATGAAAATTGCAGTCACCGGTGCATTCAGCTATTCGGGTAAATTTATTACAAAGCGGCTGCTGGAACGCGGCGAAGAAGTCATCACGCTGACGGGTCATCCGAACCGCCCCGATCCATTTGGCGGAAAAGTCAAAGTCTATCCGTTGGATTTTGATGAAGCTAGCATGACGCGCAGTTTGCAGGGCGTGGATGTTCTCGTGAACACGTACTGGGTGCGCTTTGACAAGGGCAAAAACACCCAACCGCGTGCCGTAGAAAACACGCGCAAGCTGGTCAACGCGGCCAAAGCTGCTGGCGTAAAACGAGTGGTTCATATTAGTATCACCAACCCATCTGCCAAATCTCATCTCCCTTATTTCTGGGGTAAAGCCGCGAATGAAAAGGCAGTGATCGATTCAGGAATGAGCTACGCCATCCTGCGTCCCACCGTGCTGGTGGGCTATGAGGATATTCTGGTCAACAATATCGCCTTTCTGCTCCGGCGCTTTCCCTTCTTCCTGGTGCCTGGAGACGGGTCGTACAAGCTGCAGCCTGTTCATGTGGACGATCTGGCAGCATTGGCTGTCGAGGGCGTGTACCGAGCGGAGAATTACATCATTGATGCGGTGGGACCTGACATCTTCACGTTCAAAGAGCTGGTGCAGTTGGTCGGAGAAAAGATCGGCGCCAGGCGTCCGCTCATTCCCGTCCCGCCGCGCCTGGCGCTTCTCGCGGCGCAGTTCCTGAGTCTCTTCGTCAAAGATGTGATACTCACCCCGGAAGAGGTGGATGGCTTGATGGCTGGCTTACTGGTCTCCAACGAGCCGCCGCGCGGAAAGATCCGTTTGGCGGACTGGCTGGAAAAGAATAAGAATCAAGTGGGCGCCAGGTATGCTTCAGAGATAAAAAAGCATTATGAATTTGATGTCATGGTGAGGAGGGCGCAGCCCGACAAAGCAATCTCTTCTTAAAAAAGAGCCTTCCAGCGACATTGCCTAATGAATGAAGAAACTCAACAGAAAAAGATTATCTTGTTCGATGGCGTATGCAATCTATGCAACGGGTCTGTGATCTTCGTTCTGCAATGGGAGAGAGAGACGGTCTTCCAGTTTGCTTCGCTCCAATCCGACGCAGGGCAGAAATTGCTGGAATGGTGCGGACTACCCGAAGATTACACTGAGGCGGTTGTACTGATCGATCATGGAAACGTTTCTCTCGGCTCCGCGGCGGCGCTGAAGATTGGGCAACAACTTCGGTTTCCATGGTCATTCTTTGCATCGATAGGACTCATCGTTCCCAAGCTGATACGGGATTGGATCTATAAGCAGATCGCCATGCATCGCTATCAGTGGTTTGGGAAACGCGATGTGTGTATGATCCCCACCGAACACTTGAGGGCAAGGTTTTTGTAGATCGTGCTGGACAGGTTGACAACCTGCCCTACGTTTCGCGTTTTTGTGAGCTTCGGATCATTTCGAGGATTTGTGGTTTGAGTGCAGCATTACACGCCAGACCTTCCCCGTGCGTGTGACCCTCTTTTCCATCCCAGGAGCCGAAGAAGCCGCCCGCCTCCCGAAAGATGGGCGTGTAAGGAGCCACATCCCAGACATTGATAGACGTGTCGAGCATTGCCTCTGCCCGCCCGGTCGCCACCATGTGGTAGCCGTAGGCATCCCCCCAGCCGCGTCCAAAGAAGAATTCTTTGTGGAGGCGCTCGAACACCTTGAGTCGTTTCGTCGCACGGAAACCAGACCAGCTTGTATAGGAAAAGACAGCTTGCTTCAGTTCGCTTACGTCCGAGACGCGCGTCCGTTTGCCATTCCACCAGCAACCGAGTCCGTCTGCGGCAGATAGAATTTCATCCAGCGCGGGGAAGCAAACAACACCGACACGGGAAACACCCTCGATCTCCAGCGCGATCAGCACAGAATAAAACGGGACGCCCTTCATAAAAGA
>DATFHE010000019.1:0-6205 GCA_035248745.1 Anaerolineales bacterium
CTTCGTAAACCCTTCAATAAACTCATGTGCCTGCGCAGCTTTGGCTGCCGCGACAACTTCCTCCATACTTGCCTCGGGCCGCCCGTAGGCGATATTGGCTTTGATGGTGTCGGAAAACAAAAGCGATGTCTGCAGCACAATCCCGATCTGCGTACGCAGCGTCACCAGATCCATGTCACGGACGTCCACGCCATCCACAAGCAGCTTTCCCGACGTAATATCATAAAAACGCGGGATGAGGTTCACGAGCGATGTCTTGCCCGACCCTGTCGGTCCGATCAACGCAACGAGTTGGTTCGGCTGGACTCGCAAATTGATGTTACGCAGAGAGTGCTTTCTTTCATCCTGATATTTCAAGGCGACATCTTGAAACTCTACTTCACCGCGTAAGGAATCCAGCTTAATGGCGTTGGCGGGAGATTGGATTGCAGGCTCTGTATCCAATACTTCGAAGACACGTTGAGCACCCGCTGCCGCTTCCCCTCCGGCATTGACGAGTGCCGTCAATTGCTGGGCAGGTTCCGCCAGCATGAGGATATACGCGTTGAAGGCAACGATCGCGCCGATGGTCAATGTGCCATCCATCACCATCTGCCCGCCAAACCACAGGAGAAGGATCACACTGATTGTTGTCAGCCAGTGCGTCGTCGGCATGATCTTCGACCACTCGTCGATCACGTACACCCAGGTCTGGAACACCTGCCTGTTGGCGACTTCGAATCGCTCGGTCTCATACGGCTCGCGCGCAAAGGCACGCACCACCTGTATGCCGACCACGTTTTCCTGCAAGCGGTTCGAGACATCCCCCGTGGCATTGTCTACATCAAAGAACAATTTCCCGATCTTCGTCCCAAAGTTGGAGGTCATCAGAGTCAAAGGAATGATTGGCAGTAAGGCAATTATCGCAAGCTGGGCGTTATCCATGACCATAATAGTGATAATCCCAACGGAGAGCAGGACAAATCGAATCAAATCGGTCACAGCGCCGCCCGCGAACCGCTCGATCGAACGGACATCTTCGATACAGCGCGAGATGAGCTGTCCACTCTGGGCATGGTCGTGGTAGGTGAACGGCAGGTATTGAATATGGTCGTACATCCGGTTGCGCAGGTCATACCCCACGCGCGCGGCGATCCACTCGGACCAGTAACGGTTACCCAGGGTTAATAACGCAGAAAGAAGCCCGAGCCCAAGGAGCAGAAGCGCCGAGCGGACCAGATAAGCAGTTTGCCCCTGCACCAATCCTTCATCGATCACAGAGCGAATAATGCGCGGCACGGCGAGGTTGAACCCTGTAAGCACTAACAGCATAAACAGGGTTGCCAGTATTTGCCAAAAATATGGTTGCAGGAAAATTCGTATTCGAACAAGATGTTTCATAGCGGGATAAATAGGATACCATAAAAAAGTTTTCTGAAAAATGCTAAAAAAGGGATTTGTACTCACATCTTCCAAAAATTGAGGGTGGTATAATCCCCGTGCGTTTCAAATTTGCTTAAGGGAAGAGGCATGAAACTCCACGAATATCAATCGAAAATTATTTTTGCAAAGTATGGAATTCCCATCCCCAAGGGGCGGGTAGCGGCTACCGCAGAAGAAGCGAAACACATCGCAGAAGAACTGGGGGGCCGCGTTGTTATTAAGTCGCAGGTGCTCGTGGGCGGGCGTGGAAAAGCTGGAGGCGTAAAAGTCGCCAGGGACCCGAAAGAAGCCGGAGAATATGCTGGGCAAATCCTTGCCATGCACATCAAAGGCTTGCCCGTTCGCAAAGTGCTCGTGGATGAAGCCGCCTCCATTGAGCACGAAATCTATTTTGCAATCACAAATGACCGCGCTGCGAAGAAACCCGTCATGATTGCTTCGGCTGCCGGCGGTGTGGATATCGAAGAAGTGGCGGCAACCACCCCGGAAAAAATTATCAAGGTTCATATCGATCCGTTACTTGGCTTACGGGATTTTCAATCGCGTGATATTGCCGCATCCATTGACTTGCCGCGCGAGCTCTGGCGTGACTTCAGTAAGATTGCCGCAGGCTTGTGGCTAGCCTATCGCGAAACCGACGCAACGTTGGCAGAGATCAATCCACTCGTTATCACCAAAGACAAACGACTGGTGGCGTTGGATGGGAAGATGATCATTGACGACAATGCCCTGTTCCGCCATCCCGACCTTGCTGAGATCCGCGACATTGATGAAGAAGCACCTGCCGAAACCGAGGCGCGCCGGCACGGGCTTTCATTCATTAAGCTGGACGGTGACATTGGCTGTATGGTCAATGGCGCGGGACTCGCGATGACCAGCATGGACATCGTCAAACTTTTTGGCGGAGAGCCAGCGAACTTCCTGGATATCGGCGGCGGCGCGGGAGCTGAAAAAGTTGCCGCGGCGATGCGCATTATCCTTTCCGACCCAAACGTCAAAGCGGTATTGTTCAACATCTTCGGAGGCATCACACGCGGCGACGAGGTGGCGCGCGGGATTCTCTCCGCCATGGAGGAGGTCAAGCCCAGTGTGCCAATGGTCATTCGACTTGTGGGGACGAATGCCGAAGAGGGCCGCAAGCTGCTTGAGAACGCCAACATGATTACCGCCGAGACTCTGGCAGATGCCGCGAAGAAAGCTGTCGCTGCGGCAAAGGGAAACTAATTCATGAGCATTCTCATCAACAAAAATACACGTCTTCTCGTGCAGGGGATTACAGGAAACGAGGGTCTTTTTCACACCACACAAATGCACGCTTATGGGACAAATGTGGTTGCAGGCGTCACACCCGGCAAAGGCGGTGAGTGGGTATTGGACGGAAAAATTCCGGTCTTCGACTCGGTCAATCTGGCAGTAGATGCAACCGATGCGAACTGCACCTGTATTTTTGTCCCAGCCCGTTTCGCCCCCGACGCCATGTTCGAAGCAGCCGATGCCGGCATTCCGCTCATCGTCTGCATTACAGAAGGCATCCCCGTGCAGGACATGATGCGCGTCCGCAATTATCTTGACCATAAAAAGGTCCGTCTGATCGGACCGAATTGCCCTGGTATGCTTACGCCGGGCGAATCTAAGGTTGGAATTATCCCTGGCGATATTGCCCTTCCCGGTAACGTGGGTGTTGTCTCGCGTTCTGGCACATTGACCTACGAAGTCCTCTACGCGCTGAAACTGGTCGGCATGGGTGCCTCTACCTGCGTGGGGATCGGCGGCGACCCGGTGAATGGCACGAACTTCATCGACGTGCTCGAGATGTTCGAGCACGATCCACAGACAGAAAAGGTCGTGCTGATCGGCGAGATTGGTGGGACCGATGAGGACAAAGCCGCGGATTACATCGCTGCCAGGATGACCAAGCCTGTCGTCTCGTTTATCGCCGGGCAGACTGCGCCTCCTGGCAAGCGCATGGGACATGCAGGAGCCATTATCGAGGGTGGCGCTGGCAGCGCCGCGGATAAGATTCGCGCCCTTGAAGCTGCCGGTGTGAAAGTCGCCCAACATCCGGAAGAGATTCCCTCGCTTTTACAATAGAATCATGTCATTGCTTCGCCCCCGCTTTGCCTTGAGTACGCAATGACATGAAATCGTTAAATACGTAGAGCCATCCTTGCGGACGGCTCTACGGTTATAATCACAACAACCCTTTCGGGCAGAAAAATGACTACTTGTGTGAGTCGATATACGTCACGGCGTCGCCCACAGTGGTGATCTTCTGGGCATCTTCATCAGAGATTTCCGCGCCGAACTTGTCTTCAAAAGCCATGATTAATTCAACCAGATCTAGGGAATCCGCTTCAAGCTCCTCGCGGAAGCGAGCTTCTGGTGTTATTTTGGCCTCGTCAGCACCGAGCAAGTCTTTGATAATCGCCTTTACTTCCGTATATGTGTCAGACATGACAACCTCCTTTTAGGGTTTCCCGCCAGAGAGCGCGGGACTGTAACCGTGGCAATTGTACACAGTCTAAAGACCATGTCAAGCCGTATTAACTCAATCACAGGAACACTGCCCTATGTCAAAAGTTGCGCCCATTGACCAACGAAAAGCTGACCACATCAAGATCAATCTCGAAAAGGATGTACGCTCAGCACTGACCACAGGTCTCGAAAAGTATCATTTTATCCATGAGGCGCTGCCGGAGTTGGATCTGAAAGAAATCAACACAAGCCTCAAATTGTTCGGCAAACAGCTATCAGCGCCCGTTCTGATCAGTTCGATGACCGGTGGGACCGCAGATGCAGAATCCATTAACGTGCGTCTCGCCGAGGCCGCGCAGGAGATGAAGATTGCGATGGGTGTGGGAAGCCAGCGCGCCGCGATCGAAAACACTGAACTGGAAAAAACGTTTCAAGTCCGTCGCGTCGCGCCAGACATTTTGCTCTTTGCAAATCTGGGCGCGGTTCAGCTCAACTATGGTTATGGCATTGAGCAATGCCGCCTGGCAGTGGACATGATCGGTGCGGACGCACTAATCTTTCATTTTAACCCACTCCAGGAGGCAGTCCAGGATGCAGGGGACACTAATTTCGCCGGACTGGCGCGCCAACTGGAAAAGATCTGTAAAAAGCTAGAAGTACCCGTGATTGCCAAAGAAGTGGGCTGGGGCATTTCAGAACGGTCCGCGAAGCTCTTAGCGGATTGCGGTGTGCAAGCTATTGACGTAGCCGGCGCAGGTGGCACGAGTTGGTCCCAGGTGGAAATGCACCGCGCGCCCGACGAGTTCACACGCGAGCTTGCCGCGACCTTTGTAGGCTGGGGAATCCCAACTGCAGAGTCCATTTTGAATGTCAAGAGAGCCGTGCCGGACATGACGATCTTCGCCAGCGGCGGTATCAAAGACGGACTCGACATTGCCAAGTGTATCGCTCTTGGTGCAGCGCTTGGCGGCATGGCAGGTCAGTTCCTCAAAGCCGCGGCAGTATCGACCGAGAAGGTCGTTGAAATGATGAAACTGACAAAGAGACAGATCGAGGTCACAATGTTTGCTGCAGGAGCGGGGACATTAGCAGAACTAAAAGAAAAATTGAAAGCAGTGAACTAACTCCCTGCTACAATCGCACACATGAACTCACAGATTAAAGCCATCATCTTCGACTTCGGCAACGTTTTGCTCGAATGGAATCCCCGCAACGTCTATCAACGTTTCTTCCCGGATGATCCGGAGGGTATGGAGCGCTTCTTACAGGAAGTAAACTTCATGGAGTGGAATCTGCTGCAAGATAAGGGCCGTCCCTTTGCAGAGGGTGTTGCAACTCTCTCCAAAGAATTTCCTCATTACGCACACCTCATCCAGGCGTTTCAAGATCACTGGGTGGAATCGCTTGGAGAATCGATTGAGGGCACCGTTGAGATTATGAAGGAACTGAAACTAGCCGGGTATCCACTTTATGGGTTAAGCAATTGGTCGGCCGAAACCTTCCCCTACGCGCGCCAGAAGCATGATTTCTTCGATTTGCTCGATGATATGGTCATTTCAGGTGAAGTCGGGCACGTGAAGCCACAGCCAGAAATCTTTAAAATCCTACTCGACCGAATTGGCAAAACTCCTGAAGAATGTCTCTTCATCGACGATGCGTCGGCAAATATTGAGCAGGCGCAAAAGATGGGGTTTGCAACTGTCCATTTCCAATCCCCTGAACAATTAAGAAATGCACTGCACACATTAGAAATCCTCTAAGAGTGTACGTCTGACTGTCCCTCTCTGGACCAACAGGAGCATCCCTTCCGGGCTATGATAAGATTCAATGATTTCAACAGAAGAACAGGATCTTAATGCATGGATACTAAACCACTCGTCGATGCCATCGAGTTTGAATTGCAGCGACAAATCTCTCGCTTTGACACGCCGCGCACAAAGCCCTTCCACGAGATGCTTACCTATCACATGGGATGGACGGGGGAAGGCGCGGGACCGGAGGCAACCGGCAAACGGATTCGTCCGTTGCTGGTGCTGTTGTCGACTGCTGCCTGTGGTGCAGACTGGCACTCCGCCTTACCTGCTGCTGCTGCCGTGGAGCTTGTCCACAACTTCTCCCTCGTCCACGACGATATTCAGGATAACTCCGCGAAACGTCGCGGGCGTCCAACAACCTGGGTCAAATGGGGTATGCCTATGGCCATCAACGTCGGCGACGCGCTATTCGTGATGTCAAATCAGACCATCCTGGATCTAAAAGGAACTTATCCCGCGGAGATCGTCATTCGCGGTGCAGAGATTCTTCATAA
>DATFHE010000020.1:0-4264 GCA_035248745.1 Anaerolineales bacterium
TAGTGTCGGTGCTGTTTATTACTGTCGTCATGTTGAACTTTGGAGGCGTGATGATTGACCCGCTGGGGGCAGCGTATATCGTCGACGTCGTCAAGGCAGGTGCAGAAGTGTTCGGATTGCTGGTCACAGTCCAGGCAATCGGGGGAATTATCGGCGGGCTGCTTGCCGGAAGGGTAGGTGATCGCATTTCCACCGCTCGCCTGTATGGGTGGGCAGAGATCGTCCTGGCGGTGGTAATGGTGATTCGCTATAACATCCCGGAGATCCCCGTGCTGTTCGTCATGACCTTGATTCTGGGGTTGCCAGCCGCACTTGGGGTAGCCGCTCTGGACACACTTTTTCAACGCAATGTGCCAAACACGCATATGGGTCGAATCTACGGAGCACTGAATTCCACTGTGGGGATCACAAGCCTGTTTGGAGTACTCGGTATCTCAGGGGTCCTGGGGGAAGTGCTTGGCATTGTCCCTGTGTTGAATATCGCCGCGGGGATTACCATGCTGACGGGCCTGGTCGCCCTGCTGTTTTTGCCCGCCAAAGCCTAGAGGCACCGGAAAACTGCATAACCCGATTTCCAATTTCACGTTAAAAAGGGCAGGCGCGTGATGGCTTAATTCTCATGTGGCGTGCATAATTCATTAAACTCAATTGGACATGGCAACTGTGAAAACAAAACTGAATATCGATTCAGATGCTTTGAAAAAAATAAAGCTGGTCGCCGTCGCGTACTCGTTTGTGGACAGAGAGCTCTTCCCAAACGAAGAGGCGTATAAAGCGGAAAAGGAAGTGGAGGACCGCGCCCAGCAGGTGATCGAAGAAATTAAGAAACTGGGTCTGGAAGCCAAGGGCTACCCGGGCGATCAATATTTGTTGACAAATCTGCTGATCGATCGCCCGGACGTGATCGTCAATCTTGTGGATACTGTACGCGGTAAGGATAAACTCGCAAGCACGATTCCGGCGTTTCTCGAATATGCCAATATCCCCTTTACAGGCTGTGGAATTACAGGCATGGTCATTGGCAGCAACCGCCATCTTTTCAAAGAATTACTCGATTACAACAAAATCCCTACACCGGAATACAAGTTCATCAAAGACCTGCGGTCGAACACACCTCCAGCATTCGACCCGCCGTATATCGTCAAGCTGAACGAGAGCGGCGGCAGCATGGGCATCGACAACCGTGCCGTCAAGGAAACCGTGGCACAGGTGTTGAAAAAGGTGGAGGACCTGCAAGGCGATTACAAAATCCCGGTACTGGTCGAGAAGTTTATCGATGGCCGCGAGATTACTGGCGTCGTATTCGAGGATGGGAAGACCCGACATGTATTCCTTGCAGAGAAGAAGTTCCGTATCAAGCCAGATGGCAAGCACGAATATACAAGCATCGAAAGCTACGATAATCCCAATGCTGCGAAGTATCAATTGATGGAAGAAGAGCTGGAGAAAAAACTGACCGAGCTTTGTGCGAAAGCGTTTGAGATCCTGCGGTTTACGGATTACGCCAAGTTCGATATCCGCGTCGACGAAAACGATGGAACACCCTACTTCATTGACTGCAATCCCAACACTTCTTTTGGTCCCGGCGATCAGCCTATGACCGAGGTGATGAAGCTTCACGGAATCGAGTTCGAGGAAATTTTAGCCAGCCTGTTGAGTTACCATGTCAAATCCCCCACACGACCCAAAGAAATTTAGCCGCTTACGAAGAATCCAGCAGATCACCGAGAACCATTGCGGACCCGCAGTCATTCAAATGCTGCTCGAAAACGTCGGAGTGAACGCCAGCCAGGAGGAAATCACGGAGGCGGCAGGCGCCACGCATACAATTGAAACGCACGGCACGCGCGTCGATCAGCTTGCCAGAGCGGTGCAGGAATTGGCGCCCATCGCCAAGCTCTGGTACAAGGAACACGCCAGCGTGGAAGACCTGGAATATGTTCTGGAGGAGTGTAAGTTTCCGGTCGGAGTCGAATGGCAGGGATTGTTCGAAGATATGGATGGAGACGAGGACGATTACGGCCATTACAGCATCCTCGCTCATATCGACCAGGCGAAAGATGAAGTGATTGTCGTCGATCCGTATAAAGACTTTGTGGATCAGAGCCGAATCGTGAAGATGAGTCTATTCGTGAGCCGCTGGTGGGATTTCAATGAAGTGAAAGACCCCGAGACGGGGGAAAAGGATTTCAAAAAGGACGAGCAGTTGTTCTTCGTCGTTACACCGCTCAGTGTTACCTTTCCGGCGGAGCTAGGCATGCAGTCTTACTACTAGTGCCAAAATTGATCTTTACTCTTTTGCAACATCCCACCATTTGGAAAGTCGTCCGCTCGAACGATGTGGATGATCCGTGTAGTGTGAGACGTCGTTGAACAGCATCAGGCGCGCACGCACCGGGTCTTTGAAATCGAGCACGTTCAGGCTTGCCGGTGACTGGTCGAGACGGTCACGGTAGCCGCGTGCGTCGAAGCCGAGAAGGCTGCTGATCAACAGCCGCAACGTTGCCTTGTGCGAAACGACGATCACATTTTGTCCGCGACGCTCCACCACGATCTTACGGATCACAGGCAGCGCCCGCGCAATGACGTTCACCCCTGCCTCTCCGCCTTCAGGGGCAAAGGTGAAAGGGTCTTCCGCCCACGCCGCGTACTCCTCGGGAAATTGCGTCTCGACATCGGCGCGCTGCAGTCCCTCCCAATGTCCGTGATGGATTTCGCGCAACCCTTCCTCATGAATCAAGGAGAGCTGATGCGGCTTCGCCAGAATTTCAGCCGTTTGCGCCGCGCGCAGGAGTGGGCTGCAATAGACGGCTGCGATGGAATCATCAGCCAGTCGTCCTGCCAGGCGCCCTGCCTGGAATTTTCCTTCTTCTGAGAGCTCGATATCGATCGAACCGGAAAACCGGTCTTCTGCGCTCGATTGGGTCGCGCCATGCCGGACCAGATAAAGTCGAGTCGTCGATTGTTTGCTCATTGCATCTCCTGTACCGCTCTGGTATTTTGATGGACTACAGATTAAAAGTAAAATGTTTGAGGAAAGTTACGCCGGAGACATGCAAAAGCAAGGTGCTACCACAAGCCCAATCGTGACAAAATACACTATGTTAATTCGTGTGAGCAGGTTATGATGAATAAAAAGGAAGGTAACGATATGAATATTGGTTTCACGCCCGGGCTGGACCCCGCGCATGACGTGCTCCATTATGGACGCCAGGCACTGGATACCATCTTTGCCCCCAAAAGCGTTGCCGTGATCAGTGCGACCGAAACGTCCGGCAGCGTGGGGCGGACCATCCTCTGGAACTTAATCAGCAATACGTTTGGCGGGACGATTTATCCCGTCAACCCGAAGCGGGCGAGCATCCTTGGCATTAAAGCGTATCCGAGCCTCAGCGCCGTACCGGAAGTGGTCGATCTGATCGTGGTCGTGACACCAGCCCCTACGGTACCTGGCATTATCAAAGAAGCTGTGGACCTTGGCGTAAAAGGTGCGATCATTATCTCCGCCGGGTTCAAAGAGACCGGACCGGAAGGCGTAGAGCTGGAGCGCCAGGTTCTGGAACATGCCCGCCGCGGGAATATGCGCATCATCGGACCGAACTGTCTCGGTGTGATGAACCCGATCAGCGGTTTGAACGCAACCTTTGCCTCGACCATCGCCCGCCCTGGCAGTGTGGGGTTTATCAGCCAGAGCGGCGCGCTCCTTACTGCTATCCTCGATTGGAGCCTGCGCGAGAACGTTGGCTTTAGCTCCTTCGTGTCCGTTGGCTCGATGCTCGACGTGGACTGGAGCGACCTGATCTATTACCTCGGCAACGACCCGCATACGAAGAGCATCGTAATCTACATGGAAACGGTCGGCAACGCCCGTGCGTTTTTGTCCGCCGCCCGCGAGGTGGCACTGACCAAACCGATCATCGTTATCAAACCCGGTCGCACAGAGGGCGCGGCGAAAGCTGCCGCCTCTCACACCGGTTCTCTCACCGGCAGCGACGAGGTGCTCGAGGTCGCGTTCCGCCGCAGCGGCGTGCTGCGCGTCAACAGCATCGCCGAGCTGTTCTACATGGCAGAAGTGCTCGGGAAGCAGCCGCGCCCGCAGGGAAACCGGCTGACGATCCTGACGAACGCCGGAGGACCTGGCGTACTGGCAACCGACGCGCTGATCATGAACGGCGGTCAGCTGGCAACGCTTTCCCCGGAGACCATGGAAGCCTTCAACCAGCTGCTCCCGCCTGCCTGGAGTCATAACAACCCGGTCGATATT
>DATFHE010000021.1:0-4300 GCA_035248745.1 Anaerolineales bacterium
GACTACCCCACTCAGAGACGGCGTCCCAAACAGCTCAATATTCCCAGCCAGTTTCGGGAATATAACTTGTGGACTCAACTTGAGCGTGGCATCAGCCGCTGGCTGGAAACAAGCTCCAAGGTGATGATGGAGCCGTGGCCGAATCAAATCCCGGAAAGCGGAGGCATCTGTCTCTTCGAGGGGCGTTTGAAGGATTTCGCCGAGGAAGTAAAACGGGAAATTCCCATCCAGGCGGTGATTGGCTCGTTGCCGCGTCCCAACCAGGCATTCTGGACGTTATCCGCCTTGTGGGCAGGATGGCTATGG
The DNA here is from genome assembly GCA_035248745.1 of Anaerolineales bacterium. Classification (GTDB taxonomy): domain Bacteria; phylum Chloroflexota; class Anaerolineae; order Anaerolineales; family Villigracilaceae; genus Defluviilinea. The sequence continues at coordinate 307 of DATFHE010000021.1, forward strand.
GGGCAGGATGCCGTGGAACCCTACAAACCTGCGTTACGCCGCCGCCGTTACGACTGGGCATGGAACGCGACCGCGCTGAACGCTACATTTTCTTATTTGCTGGACATGGTCGCAGCTGGCACACCATTTTTTGCTTTGCTCTCCGAACCTGAACCATCCTCCCTGACCTCCGCGTTGACCGCTGCCAGCGCAGCCGGAATGGAGCTGGCGTCTCTGGCGCTGCGGACGGAACATGACCCGATTCAGATCATTTGGACATGTGCCGACAATTCGAAGCAACCGAATACGGCACAGGTGGGAGAGGTAAGAAAAGCAATCCGTACTCATCTCGTGGAACGTTGTGAACCTGCCAGCTATTTGCACGTTCATGCCGCAGGGTTGATCGCATTGACAGGCGTGAATGCGCTGAAGCAAAAAGAGCAGGAGTTCGATGAGGCGCTACGCGGAACACAATCGCTCATCCAAGCCGCGTTGGAAGAAGACCCGCACTTTGCACATTACTCCACTGGCGAAAGTGTGGATACGGGGTTATGGGGATTAAGTACACCCAGCTATAGCCCGCCCACAAATGGAAACTCTGCGCCAAACGATTCGCTTTCAGATCGCGTAGAGATTGCAGTCGTTACATTCCTCCAAAAAAACCCGAACAGCATCTTTCTGGAGATTGAACAGGATATCTATCCTCGCTTTCCGGGTCTGCTCACGCCTTCGCAAGGGATGATCTACGCCGCGTTAAGTTCCTATGCAAATCGGGCGAATGGGATATGGGAATTACGTGCGGAGGACATTGCTTCTGCTCGCCACAGGGAGCTGAGTCAGGTCGCGCGTCTGATTGAAACCATCGGCACGCGCCTCGGGTACTCCACACGCAAGCAGGGCAGAAATTATCTCTGGGAACAGAACGGCACACTCGAGCGTACCTTTAACATCCTGGCCTCCGCCCTCATTGGGCGGGCACTTGCGGAGATGCCGGAGCCATCTACACAAGCCATCCTTGTTATCCCGGGCGGCCGCGCGGCGCTCGTCACTTACAAACTACAACGTGATCCGGAGCTTGCGGCACACACAAAATCCATTCAGGTTGTAAAATATCGTTTATTACGAACACTCGTCGAGTTGCCCGTACTCACGCGTGAAACGTTTGAAGAACAGATTGCCGGTGACCCGCTCGAGAAGTCGAAGTCACAGATGACGATGTTCTAACAACAAAATCAATTGGGTTTAACATGGTCGCCAAGGAGGATGAGGATGGTCAAGAAACTGTTCATCGTTACCGCATGGTTCACGCTTGCCCTATCTGCCTGCAGCGGAGGTGGGGCTACGCCACCGCCCGCATCCACCGCAACGGAGGCTCCGGTTGCCACCACACCCGCCTCAGCTACCGAAGCACCTGTTGCAACAGAGACCGCCGGGACGTCCGTCACGGACACAGCGGCTGTCACCGACACGCCTGCAACGCCACTCACAGCGACCCCGACCGTGGGCACACCCATCCCCACCAATCCACCAGACTGCACCAATAGCGCCCTGTTCGTCACGGATGTGACCATTCCGGACAACACCAATATGGTCGGCGGCACCACGTTCACCAAGACCTGGCGCATCAGCAACAACGGTACATGCGTCTGGGGACCGACCTATACGCTCAATCATTATTCCGACGAAAGGATGGGCGCGCCGGACTCTGTGCCACTGGGACTCACCTTTCCAGGTCAAACACTGGATATTTCTGTAGACCTGGTGGCGCCGAACACCACTGGCACCTATAGAGGCAATTTTGTGATCGAAAACCCGCAGGGGCTGATCATGAAGGTTGCCGACGACTCACGCCTGTGGGTCATCATCAACGTGACCAGCACCAGCGCGCCCACCATCGCGGTGAGCCCAACTCCATTCGGGTTTACTGCCACCCCTGCGGGGGCGGTGACGCCGACGCCAACAGGATCTACTCCAATACAGGGAGCGCCCATTTCTAATTCCAGTTCGATCACCGCAGCCTGCGACTTCACCACTGACCGGTCCAAACTAACAGAAGTGATCACCGCTCTCAACACCTATCGTGCCCAGAAAGGACTACCCGCCTACACGGTCAACGCCAAGCTTGCTGAGGCGGCACAGCGGCACGCTAACGACATCGCCTGCCACAAAATCTATGTCCATACAGGCACAGACGGTTCTACAGCCCGGTCGCGCGTTGCAGACACGGGCTATGTTGCCAAGTCGGTTTCTGAAAATGTCAACGGCAATTTTCCGCCGTTCAGCGGACAACAGGCGATCAACTGGTGGATCAATGACAAGGGTGATGCGCGGCATGGTCAAAACCTGGTGAGCACTACCTTTACCGAAATTGGTGTGGGATACGCCTTCTTCGATGACTACGGCTTTTACGCTGTGGTCTTTGCCCAGCCCTAATTGATTGGTTCCGATTTCTCTGTCCCGACACTTACGCGAAACGTTAGTGCCGGGACGAATATTTTAATATTCGCCGAGTAAAATCCCTGAATGAAGAAAATCTGGATCCTGCTCGCCATCCTGAGCCTTGGTTTGGGCTCGTGCATCAAGGTTTCGGAAGAAACACCTGCCCCTACCAGATCTGTTTTTATAACCTCGACTCTGCCGCCGACAAGACCAGGCTTATCTCTGCCAACGGACACGCCATCCCCCTCTACCCCTGACACATCCACGACAACAACACCAGGTACGCCGAGCGGCACTGGGGCTGCCACCACCGCGGGAGTGTCTTCAGGCGATGCCTGCCAGGATAGTGCCCTGATGATCGCAGACGTGACGGTAGCTGACGACACGCAAATGGCACCCGGGCTGACGTTCACCAAAACGTGGCGTTTCATGAACAACGGGAAGTGTAACTGGAGCGGCTACAGCATTGCCTTTGTTGCTGGCGATCGTATGGCATCCCCTGATACAGCTCCTGTCCCGGACACCGAAGCGGGCAAAACGGTAGACGTATCGGTTGAGTTAACCGCCCCGTCCGCAGACGGATCCTACACGGGTTTCTATGAACTGAAGAAGGCAAACGGAGAAACGCTTCCGATTGGCGTTGAAGGTACGTTCTGGGTCCGGATTTTGATTGGGGATGCTCCGCCTGTGGTTGTCAACCCACCTGCCTTCACGCCGATCAGCGGTGTCCCGACGGTCAAAGTGCAGGGACCGGCAAGTTGCAATTACTCTTCCAGCTCGTCCTACCAGACGGAGCTCGTCAATCTGATTAACGGAGCCCGTGCCGAGGCGGGCTTGCCTGCCCTGACGTTCAACGCCACGCTGACCGCTGCCGCGCAGGGGCACAGCATCGATATGGCGTGTCACGGGCTTATCAGCCACACCGGTTCTGATGGCTCGTCTCCCAGTCAACGTATCGCCGCGGCGGGCTACTTTGCATCCCTGGCTTCTGAGATTATCTATGGCAGCGGATATCCACAAACCGCCTTCGACTGGTGGATGAATGACCAGATCCATCGGGACGAGATTCTGAACCCTTATGTCACTGAGCTGGGTGTGGGCTATGCCTGGGTGCAAGGCACCTCGGCTGGTGGCTATTACACGGTCGATTTTGCAAGTCCTTAATAAAACTCCATGACTCAACTTCGAAAACTACTAATCGTTTCAATCATCCTTTTACTGCTGAGCGCGTGCGCACAGGTTTCGCGAGAGACGCCAACGGATGCGCCGGTCTTGTTTGTCACATCCACTCTTCCGCCAACCAGACCAGGCTTGACTCTGCCCACAGACATTCCACCGACCGCCTCACCGACATCCAACCCGATGACTCCCAGCCCGACGCCCTCCTGCAGGGACGCGGCGGTCTTCGTCGAAGACGTGACGGTGCCTGATAACACGCACATCGAAGCGGGAGAGGAATTCACCAAGACCTGGAAACTGCAAAACACTGGCAGCTGCCCGTGGACGGATTACACTATCGCTTATGTCTCAGGGGACAAAATGGAAGCGCCGGACACCGTTCCAGTGCCAGAGACCG
>DATFHE010000022.1:0-7653 GCA_035248745.1 Anaerolineales bacterium
CGCTGAAGCCAGTTCCGTATCTTTCGATGATGTTGCGGACGTAGAAGGAGCCGCAGGACGCGGACTGCATGCAAATGTCCAAAGAGAAAGCAGCAGGATCAGTCGTTGAAGCATTTACGTTTTAGGTTCCAGCATTAGTACCAGAAGATGATGGTGCGCGACGTGTTGTTGGTACTTGTCATGCCCGTATCATTTTTCCAGCCAGATCGTCAGAGGTCCATCGTTATGAATCTCTACCTGCATGTGCGCGCCGAACTTTCCGGTTTGAGTCGGGACGCCATATCCGTGTAACAACTGCGCAAAGCGGCTCACCAGCGGCTCGGCAATATCCGGCAGCGCCGCATCGATGAACGATGGACGTCGCCCTTTGCGCGTATCGGCGTAGAGCGTGAACTGAGAGACGACGATTGCTTCCCCTTTCACATCCAGGATCGAAAGGTTCGTCTTCCCCTGCTCATCTTCGAAGACGCGCAGGTTGGCGATCTTCTCGGCGAGGAACTTCGCCTGCTCTTCTCCATCGCCATGACCCACGCCTAATAAAATCAACAGACCTCTTCCGATGGAAGAAATGGTCTGTCCTTCTACAGTTACACTTGCCCTGGAAACTCGCTGTAGTAATGCGCGCATAAGCGAGGTTTATTCTGCCTTATCGAACCGAATGCCGGTGGTTTCAATATATCTCTTTTGCTGTTCCGGGGTCATCCGTTTGTATTCCAACCGGAGGGTGTAGCCCCCTGAGAGGGTTCCATCCTCTTCCAGCAGCATCCAATCGATAATGTCTTCCGGTCTAACATCTACAAGACGGTCCGGATGAATGCCCTGCTCTACCGTCACGCCTTCGATCATCCGCACTGTATACAGGTTGTCCAAAACATAAAGCGGCTCCGTCCACATATCTTCAATGACGCCTTCTTCTCCAAAGCGGACTTTGAGGCTGGTTATGGAATATGCTTTTTTAGGCGCCAGAAATTCCTGCCGCCAGAGGGGCAGCGTTTCCTGCGCCTGACGAATGGCTTCGGCTAATTCTTCATCCGCCAGCGCAGGGATTTGCGTATGGAAAGTTATGGGACCGGGTGTGGAGATCGAGGTAGCAGTAGGTTCAGCAGGGCTGCAGGAAGCCAGGATTACAAACACAAGGAGAATGAAGGATTTCCACTGGAGAGGCTTGTACATTTAAAATCTCCATTCTGGACGACTCAATGGGTCGGTTGCTTGTACGGATATTCAGACGCCGCGGCAGTTGAATTGCTTCCCTGAAAGGGCGCTGCCTATTCCCCAACCATCTCTCTCAACAATCCCAGGATTTCTCCAGATGCGGCATGACGATGGGTTGACAGTTTCGAATACAGCAACTGCCCATTGACGTTCACTTCGAACATTCCGCCATCTGACGGGATCAGCTTAATCTCTTCGATCAGATGCTCATACTGCTTAAGCAATTCGTCCATCAGGCTCACGGCCCGACCGGTGTAGTGTCAGACTGCGCAGTAGACAATTTCAATTTTCAACATCAGCCCTCCGTCAATTTCGAAAATTATATCATTGCGGCAATTCGTGCAAAAATCCGGCGGCCGCTTAACAGGGTGGTTTCGATTTAATCTACTCCACGGTCTTTAACATGATTTCATTTTGGTATCGGCTCTTCATCGATCCTCGTCTTTTTCCAGCTTTCTGATTATTCCGAGTAAGAGCGCGGATACTCCAACCAACATTACGGACAATGCAATGGCGATGCCGAGCTCACTTTCGAATCCGAGATAGATTGCCATGGGCATCGTCTGTGTGATCCCTTCCAAATTTCCAGCAAACAAAATCGTCGCGCCGAACTCTCCCAGGGCGCGTGTCCATGTGAGGATGGCACCGCTGAGCAATGCACGACCTGCCAATGGGAACATGACTTCTTGAAATAACTGCCACTGATTTGCTCCCTCGACTTGTGCAGCCTCTTCAAGCTGCTTATCCACTTCTGCGAAGCCAGCGCGCGCGGATCTTAAGTAGAGTGGAGCAGCGACGAACGTTTGTGCAAGGACTACGGCAGCAGTCGTAAAAGGCAGGCTGATTCCAATGATGTTCAAGGTTGAACCAAAAAGACCTCTACGACCAAATGCGATCAGTAGTGCCAAGCCGGCGACAGAAGGTGGAAGAACAATGGGCAGATCGATCATCAATTCAAGCCAGGACTTGAACCGAAATCGCCAGCGCGCCAGCAGGTAGGCGAATGGTGTACCAAAAATGATCGTGACCCCCGTAGTGATTGTGCTTGTAACCAGGCTAAGGCGCAGAGCTTTTAGAGCCTGTTCTGAGAACACATAGTTGAAAAAATCTGAGGCAATGGAACGCTCAAAAAGTGCAAAAAAGGGAAGCGCAAATAACGCGAAAAGGATGGCACTCGGGGCAATGAAAACCCAAATCAAATGACGATCACGGATGAATCGGTTCATGAATGCTCTGAATTTTCTCACGGATATAGAAAAAGTCGCGGGAGGGTCTGCTCCTGCGACTCGCATCAATAAAGACGCTTACTCCGGGGGAGCAAATCCCCATTTCTCCAGGGTTGCCTGTCCATCAGGGGAAAGGACATATTCCACAAAGGCTGTTGCAAGATCAGCGTTGGCAGACTCGACCAAAGGAGCGATAGGATAGCTAGCGATCACATTCAGATCAACCGGGATCTCGATCGTTTGTAGCTCGGGTGCCGCCACAGCGTCAGAGGTATACACAATGCCCGCATCCGCTTCACCCAGTTGGACCTTGGCAAGGACCTGCCTGACATTATCTTCGTTCGAAACGACATTGGCAAGCACTTTATCCTTGAAGTCGCTTCCAAACGGACCGTTCATCAGGTCCAATGCCTCACGCGTATATCTACCGACCGGCACCTCTTCGGCAGCCAGTACAAGCTTGATCCCCGAAGTAGAGAGGCTTTCGAGATTTTCCAGTGCAGCCGGGTTATCCGCAGGCAAAATGACCACGAGTTTGTTATGCAGGAAAACCTGTGGTGTACCTTCCGCAACATGCGCATTGGTGACCAGAGCATCCATCTCTGTCTGATTTGCTGATGCAAAGACATCCGCAGGCGCGCCTTCTTCAATTTGAGTCCGCAAAGCCTGTGAACCTGCGAAGTTGAAGGTGACTGTCACACCAGGGTGCGCAGCCTGAAAGCTCTCACCAATCTCTGTAAAGGCATCGGTCAGCGATGCCGCGGCAAACACATTTAGCGTACGCGCTTCTGGTGCGGTAGTGGCAGCCCCCATTGGGGCCAGTGCGCATCCTGCTAACCATACCGTCAGTAACAGTATCAACGATAGAAAGCGTTTCATCTTCATCTCCCGGGAATATGGAATTGGGTTCGGATCTCCGCCATCCAGTTCTGGATGAGCCGCATTTGTTGCAGGCGAAGATCCAGACTTAAGTGATTGAAGACTTGGTCAGAAGGTAGATGTTCAAGTAAGCTTTCGAGCCGGTCAATGATGGATTGGATCTCATTCGATTGGGCAATATAGATCTGCATCATATTTTCGGGCCGGTGGAGTTGCGTAAAATATAAACGCGTCAGAAATTCCAGGCGGATCGAACGGGCTGTCCTGCCGATCCCCTGTTCCAGCCATTCAAAGAAATGACGCCTGCCCGCCTCCGTAACCCGCAACATCTGGCGGGACGGCAACTTTTCCTGTTCGACCATCTCAGAGGAAATATCGCCGCGTGTTTCCAATCTCTTCAAGATGGCGTATGCCTGACTTTGACTCAAATGCCACACTTGGCCCATCTCAACAGTAAAACGCTGATGCAGGTCATAGCCATGGCTCGGTCCCGCGATCAAAAATCCCAGCAGTGCAAATTCCGGGGAAACATTACCAATGTGATGTTCTTTGGAGGGCATATATACTCACTCGGTGAGTATATATGCCCTGTTAACTTTTGACAAGGTGCTTCCTATGCCGCCCACCATGGTTTTGATCCTTCTCTCAGGGTCTTTGTTATTCTTGACTGGCTCTGTGATTTACAAAGCGCGCTACATCGTCATCCACGGGGAATGCGAAGACGTCCTTCGGGCTGCCGACCTGCCGCAGGCGATTACCGATGATAACCGCCATCCGGCTCGCGAGCCGCGTGGCTTCCGGCAGATCATGGGTTACGAAGACGGTCGTCGTTGCGGTCTCTTTCAACAGCGCGCCCAGGTCCTCGAGTAGATGACTGCGCGTCGGCGGATCGAGCGCCGAGAACGGTTCATCCAGAAGGAGCAGTTGCGGCTCCAGCACCAACGCCCGGGCGAGGCTGACCCGCTGCGCCTCCCCACCGGAGAGCTGCCCCGCCTGGCGCTTCGAGAGATGCCCGACTCCCATTCGTTCCAGCCAGAGTGGCACTTTGCGCCGGATCTCCGCTCCCGGAAGTCCGCGAAATCTCAAGCCGGATGCGACGTTATCGAAGGCGGATGCATCGAACAGGAGAGGATCCTGCATCACAAGCGCGATCCGGCGACGATAGACCGTATCGGACTCCGCCGAAGACGGTTGGCCGCCAAACCGGATCTCTCCATGCTCAGGCTTGAGAAGACGCGCCAGCGTCAGCAGCAGAGTGCTCTTGCCCGCGCCGTTCGGCCCTACCACCGCGATCACTTCCCCGTCCTGAATCGCGAGATGGTCGAGCCGCAGAGCCGGGTGGTCACCACGCTTTACCAGCAGGTCATGAATTTCAAGAAGAGGTGTCACTTGTGCGCGCCCCGCTGCTGAATCCAGGTCAACGCCCAGTTGACGAGAAAGGTGATCGCCAGGAGCAGCAGTCCGAGGGCGATGGCGATGTCAAAATTACCTTTTCCTGTCTCCAGGACGATGGCAGTAGTCAACACACGCGTCTGGTAACGGATGTTTCCGCCCACCATCATGGAGGCGCCCACCTCCGAGATGACCGAGCCGAAGCCCGCCATTAACGCTGCCAGAAGAGGCAGGCGCGCCTCGCGCCAGAGCATCCCAATCATCTGCAAACGGGAGGCGCCCAGCCCATACAACTGGAGGCGCAAGCGCGGGTCGAGGGCTTGCAGAGCAGCAGCCGTGAGGCCGGTGACCACCGGGAAGGAGATCACCACCTGGGCGATGATGATCGCCGTCGGCGTGTAGATCAGGCGCATCTCTCCCAGCGGACCGGAGCGCCACAGCATCATTGCCACAAACAGGCCGACGACTACCGGCGGCAGTCCCATACCAGTGTTGACCATGCTGAGTAGGAACGAGCGCCCGGGGAACTTCCCGAGCGCCAGCAGTGTACCAAACGGCAAACCAATCAACAGACTAAGGCCGGTGGCCAGGGCTGAGATTTGCAGCGAAAGAAGGGTGATTTGAAAGACTTCGGTGTTTAGGATCATGATGTCTGAAAAGGGCGACCCGCCTGCAGCATGGTCGCCCTGGAAGAGGTCACATCATTTAGTCGAGACCGAGGTCTGCATCAGTCTTGTCGGCATCGGGGAAGAAAAGCGGCTGGCCGAATTTATCCTTTCCAAACTCGCCAATGATCGTCTGCGTCTCAGGAGTGACCAGGAACTCTGCAAATGCGCTGGCTCCGTCATAGTTGGAATCGGGCCACTTCTCAGGGTTGACCGTGATCACATGATAGACATTTAACAGTGCCGCGTCACCCTCGAACAGGATTTCGAGATCGAGGTGATCCCCGTTTGCCAGAAAGGTAGCGCGGTCGGTCAGGGTGTATGCCTGTTTCTCAGAGGCGATCGTCAAGGTGGCGCCCATGCCCTGCCCGGAATCCGTGTACCAGGCTTGCCCGCTCGGGTCCACGGCAGTTTTTTCCCACAGGCTAAGTTCCATTTTGTGCGTACCAGAGTCATCCCCGCGCGTGATGAATTCCGTACCCTCACCGGCGATCGCTTTGAAAGCATCGAGGGTGGCCGCTACTAACTTGATCCCGGCGGGGTCCGCCGCGGGGCCGACGATGACAAAATCGTTGTGCATGACCAGGAAGCGGTCCTTACCCCAACCGGCATCCATAAGCTCTTTCTCAGCCGCCGGCGCGTGCACCAGAAGCACATCGGCGTTGCCATCGACAGCCATCTGGAGCGCCGCGCCCGAGCCCACTGCCACCGTCTGGACGGTGTACCCGGTCTGTTCCTGGAACATGGGGACGAGAAGGTCAAGCAGGCCCGAGTCCTGGGTGGACGTGGTTGTGGCAAGGATCAGGGTTGGGTTGGAAGGCGCTGCAGACGCCGTGGGCGTAGCGGAAGCACAGGCGCTCAGCGCTAGGGAAAACAGGATCAGCAGGCTGACCCATAGAGTAACTTTATTCTTCATGTTTCTCTTCTCCTACAATGGAATTTGCTCACCGCTGTGAGCCGTGTTGTAACCTGTCAATGTGTTGAGTTCGGTGCGGAATGCTGCCGTCTGTAAGTAATCGAGGAGTGGTGTCAACATCCTCTCATTCTCACGCGGCAGAACAAGGTCATAGCGTTCTTCAAAGAATGGAATGAAGCCCAAGTTATGTTGATGGGCGGCAGCTTGCAAGCCAAGAGCCGCATCTGCTTTATCATTTGCAATCCACCTTGCAGCTTCGCTGTGGGTCTTGACGACCTGTTCATACCCACGAATCGTTTCTGGTGAGATAGCCAGCTTGCGCAATTCCGCATCGAACCAGAGACGGGTCCCCGAGCCCGGGTTGCGGTTCACAAATCGAACACTTGGTTTCGTGAGGTCTACGATTGCCTTCAAACCTTTGGGATTCTCGTTTGCAAGCATCAGCCCCTGCGTACGATGGGCAAGCGTGATAAGCTCTACATTCTGTTCAGGAAACAGGTGACGGACAAACGATTTGTTGTATTCGCCGCTTTCACCCTGTAGATGAGAACCAGAGACCTGGCACAGTCCCTGACGGAGATTCACAAGTCCATCCAATGAGCCAACCGGCAAGCTCAACAGCGTAATGTGTTTTTGCAAATGTTCAGCGATTCCCTCCAGGGCAAGATCGTGACTACCTGAGAAGACCACTGCGGGCTTTTTGGTCCTCGGAAGGATAATCTCCTGTAAAAATAGCGCATCGGCTTTGGCGCGGTAGAATTTCTCGGTCACCCTTCCCGTCTTGCGGATCTCACTCACTTCGGCAAGGTCTGCCGCCTCCAGCGCCAGGATATGATGACGAACCCATGCTGGAGACTGCTTCATCGTTCGGGCGAGATTCGTGAGAGTAGCAGGGGCTGCCATCAGGAGCCGCAGAATATCCATACGATGAGGATCGGCTAAAATCTTGATCTTCCCAAACGCACGAATGGTTCCGACATTCTTCATTACGGTTAAGTTTTTCCTTAATTGTGAGTCTATCTGTGAAGAGAAGCCCTGTCAAGCGAATTTTTATTTGACATCCCTTCCCCATCATGTTATAAGACTGGAACAACTTACGGATTTGCTCATCCAGAGAGGCTGAGGGACCGACCCTATGACGCCTCGGCAACCATTCACCCATTTGTGAAGCTGGTGCCAACTTCGGCGGACGCACTACATGTGTGTTCGGGAGATGAGAGAGGACTTGTACTTGCATGTCGCCTCTCATTGTGAGAGGCGCTTTTGTTGCTGATAGCTTGTCATTGCGAGGGCACGCCCGAAGCAATCTCATTTTGTGTGTCAAAGGAGCTTATGGAAATCGGCGAAACCCTTTATGTAA
>DATFHE010000023.1:0-4337 GCA_035248745.1 Anaerolineales bacterium
TGAAGAGGCTGATGAATGAGTTGAACAACGCCGGGACGACCGCCCGTAAAGCTTGCGGCAGGATAACCAGCGTGGTGGCCTGCGCGCCGCTCAACCCTAACGCGTGCGCAGCCTCGTATTGGCCGCGGCCGATCGCCTGTAATCCGCCGCGCACGTTTTCCGCCTGGTAGGCTGCCTCGAACATAATGAAACCAATCATCGCACGAATAACCTGATCCGGGCGAATATCAAGCGGGAGGAAGTAGGGCAGCAATACAGCAGCCATATAAAGAATCGTAATGAGAGGCACCCCGCGGATCAGCTCAATGTAGCCAATGCTGAAGTAGCGGATGATCGGAAGCTTACTGCGCCTCCCGAGCGCCAGCAGAATGCCGAGGGGCAGTGCGCCAAAATTGCCCACCACCGTCAGTAGGAGGGTCAGGAGGAGCCCACCCCACAGGCTGGGCTCTACAGGGGGAAGCGAAGCAATGTATGGGGTGCCTGCAATCAGGAAGAATACAAGTGGAAAATAGAGGAGCCAGGCAATCCCCGCAATCAGCGTCCCGCGCGGCAAATACAGCCCGACGAAATAAAAGACCAGAAGACTGACTACTGCGATCAGCCATTCTTCCCAAACGTCCCATCCAAAGAACAAGGCGATCGCTATAAATGCGAGTCCCGCGCCAAGCGCGATCAGCGCGAAACCACGCGCTGCATTCTTCCACACCCCCCACGAAAGGCCGATCAACCCTGCCAGGATAAAGATGGTCAGCCACACACGCCCGATCTGCTCGCGCGGATATAAGCCGATCATAAAAAGTGTCAGGTTCGCTTCAATTACTCCCCAGCGCGCTTCGGTTGTTGCCCATTCGATGGCGGGACTGAGGAGGAGATACAGCAGCCAGGCAGCAAGCAATGTCAGCGCGATGTTGTACCAGGTACTGAATAGATTCTTCCGTAGCCATGCCAGCGGACCCACCGTCAGCCGTGGAGGTTTCATCTCAACTGTGTCAATTGCTGCCATATTAACGCTCCACCAGTTGAATGCGCTGATTGTAGATATTCATCAATAACGATGTGAAAAGACTGATGCTCAGGTAGCTCAACATCATGATCGTGATGATTTCGATCGCCGCGCCGGTCTGGTTGAAGATGGTCCCGGCTACGCTGAAGAGATCTGGGAACCCAATAGCGATTGCCAGCGATGAGTTCTTGGCAAGATTTAAGTACTGACTTGTAACGGGCGGCACCATGATCCGCAGCGCCTGTGGAAAGACCACCAACCGAAGAGCCTGGGTGGTGGTCAGTCCCAGTGAGCGCGCAGCCTCTACCTGTCCGCGGGAAACCGCCTGAATCCCGGCGCGTACAATTTCTGCGATGAAAGCCCCTGTGTATACGACCAGCCCGAACAGCAGGGCGGCAAACTCCGGGGTAAGCCGTAACCCGCCGCTAAAGTTCAAGCCCGAGAGTTCAGGGACCGTGACTCGTAAAGGCGGCTCAGGCTGAATCACGAAGCCGATCAAAATAATCAATCCCGGGACCAAAACATAAGCCAGATTCCACCATGGGGATAGGGGAACACTGGCGCGTTTCTGCGCGGAGCGCAGGGCAACCCAGATCACAACAATGGAGATGAGTGCCAGTATGATAAAGATGCGCCATGCAGGGAATGTAGGTGTGCCTTCGCCCCAGGCCATGTAAACGCCGCGCTGTGTCAGAAAGACGGGACCCGGTAACTCGACAGCCTGCCGGACCGCCGGGAGCTGAATAATGACACCGAAATACCAGAACATCAACTGCAGTAGAAGCGGCGTGTTGCGGATCACGCCCACGTAGGCTGCGGCAAATTTATTGATCAGCCAGTTTGACGATAGCCGCGCAACGCCCGCCAGGATACCGACAATCGTCGTGAAAACAATCCCCAGCGCGCTCACGACCAGTGTGTTCACCAATCCGACCAACAGAGCACGCGCGTACGTGTTCGAAGGATCGTATGGGATGAACGATTCGCCAATACCAAAGCTGGCAGGATTCCTCATGAACCCATAACCCACTGCTAAACCCTGCCGGGCTAGATTTGTGGTCACGTTGAAATAGAGATATCCCGCAACGAAAACCAGCACCAGGATGAAGAGCACCTGTGCCAGGATTTTCAAAACACGGATGTCACGCCAGAGAGCTGTAGTGTTCATGAGATATGTATCGGGCGGCCCAGCGTAAAATGAGCCGCCCGATAAAATGCAGTTAGATTAACGGAAGGGTGGGGAGTACATCAAACCACCGTTCGTCCACAATTCATTCTGGCCGCGAGCCAGGTTGAAGACGGACAGGTTCCGCTCGTACACTTCACCGTAATTACCAACGTGTTTGATCACGCGGTAGATGAAGTCGTTGCTCAAACCTAGCATAGCGCCAAGTTCACCTTCCACACCGAGCAGGCGGCGCACGACCGGATCTTCGCTGGTGAGGAATTCATCCACGTTCTCAGAGGTGATGCCGAGCTCTTCCGCCTGAATCATCCCGTAGATCACCCACTGGACAACCTCTGCCCATTGCGGGTCGCCATCAGAGACAGCAGGCGCCAGAGGTTCTTTGGACATGACCACATCTAAAATAATGTGATCTTCAAAGTTCTGCAGCACAGCCTGTCCCTGTGTAGCGAGCTGGGAGCGATCGGAGGTAACGGCATCGCAGCGCCCCTCATCATATGCCTGGAAGGCGGCATTCTGGTCTTCGAAGACGACCGGGGTGTAGTTCACGCCAGCGGCGCGGAATTGATCGGCAAGGTTGAGCTCGGTGGTAGTGCCACTTTGCACACAAATGTTGGCACCTTCCAGCGCTTCAAGTCCCGCCGCGGGATCATCTACGATATCACGCTTTGCCATGATCGCTTGACCATCATAGAAGTTCACGGGTCCAAAGGTAAGCCCAAGATCTACATCGCGCGCCCACGTCCAGGTGCTATTACGGGCGAGCACATCCACTTCGCCAGATTGCAGAGCAGTAAAGCGCTCCTGCGCGCTCAAGCCGCGGAATTCAACAGCATTCGGGTCGTCGAACAGAGCGGCTGCCCAGGCGCGGCAGAAATCGACGTCAAAACCGGTCCAGTTGCCGGCGCTATCCACAAAGCCAAAGCCCTGGAAGGTACCGTGCACGCCGCAGACGAGTTGTCCGCGATCCATGATGGCTTGCAAACGATCCCCACCGGCGACGGGCGCAGCGGCGGCGGTCGGCGTGGTATCGCCGGCTGCAGGTGGTTCCGTTGCAGCAGGGGTATCACCCGTTGTGACGGGGGCTTCGGACGTAACAACGCGGGTAACTTCGACAGTAATGGGGGTGGCGGCGACGGGAGTTCCACATGCCGCAAGCACAATGCTTGCGAGCACAAACAAACTGAAGATAGGGAACAACTTACGCATGATCTTCTTCTCCTTTTGGCGAATGTTTTATTTGTAAAACAAATTGAGAACCATACACTTCAAGCTGGCGCTTACACCTCCAATCTTCTATTTATTAAAAATGAGGTTCCTCCTGTCGATGCATGGCTGTTATGAAGCGAGATTATATGAAAAGCACAAGTGTAAGTCAATAAATGCGGCGATGAATTTACGAAAAAAACACTCGTGTTTAGCATCAAGCGGCAGAGCGCAAAAGGAGCTCGCCATTCCCGGCTAGACAAACGCACCTGACCACGCCTCGAACTCCCTGCCGGAGCGCTCTCCATCCTTATAAAACGTCAGATACGTAAATGTATCATACCGCACGAACTTCTGTTCTCTGGGATTCTTGACCGCGAGATCGTAATACGAGCGCCAGGTGCCTGAGTTGAAATAGAACTGATGTCGTTCGTTCGGCGGCTCCCCGTCAGAGTCGAGGGGGATAATCTCATGGTGGTGGGTGTGACCGTACACGATGAACCGCGCCGAGTCGTTGAGAAAGGCTGGCTCCTGTAAGGCGTTCTCTGCCAGAGAGCCCTCATTTTCGTTCATTTTGTTATGTACCCAAAGGACAAGCTCATCCAGGGTCTCGAAGGAAGCGCGTTTCGAGATTTTAAGTACCAGCTCCAGGGCATCGACAATATCGAACTGGAAGGACTTGTCCAGTTCGCGGACGAAGTCGAGCTGCAGGAACTGATCGCACAGATCATCCCATACTTTTTTCAGTTCCTTTTCCAGAGCGGCGCTCTCTGCATGTCGCCGGATCTGCCCGCTGATCCACAGAGGCGTTGCCAGCGCCGGGCGGATGTTCGTGATACGGCGCAGGCTGTCGATGACACCACCGGGCAGCCGATCGCCATAACGCCTCTGCACTTCCAACGGGTAACGGTTGCAGACGTCCATGGTGAAGACGTCGCCCAG
>DATFHE010000024.1:0-8914 GCA_035248745.1 Anaerolineales bacterium
TGATCCTTCCCGTGACGGGAGGGATCAGCCTCCTGCTCAACGTGCTATTCCCCTATGAGATCGACTTCAACATCCGGCTGTACGAGTCATTCCTGGTCAATACCACAGAGGCAATTTTCGGTATTCTATTTGTCCTGGCGCTGGCGCGCCAAATCGAGAGGCGCACGGCGCGTCTTGCCGCCGTGTTGAAATATCTGGGAAATATCTCTCTGATCATCCTCTTGTTCCATGTCCCTATTCAGGCGTTCTGGGCACAAAAAGTGGAGAATGTGACGGGTAACTTCCCACTGGGCATCGTGGTGGGATTTGTGATGGGTGTGATCGGTCCGATCCTGATCTACGAAATTTTCATCCGCTTCAACCCGGTAGCGTCCTTCTGGTTTGGTAGAAAGGCAGAAAGCCCGGCAAGGAGAGAGCAAGAGTTCCCGGAAGTGAAGGAGGAACGAACCGTCGCTCCGCCTCCAAATGCTCCCGTAGTAGAAATCCAAAAACAGTAACCGAATGCCAAAACCGGTCATTTTCACCATTGACGATGATGCTTCTGTGCTGAACGCAGTGGAGCGTGATCTGCGCGCGCAGTATGGGCAGGAGTATCGCATCCTGCCGATTGATTCAGCAAAGACCGCCCTCGATTACTTAAAGAAGATCAAAGAGCGCAACGAAACGGTCGCGCTCTTTCTGGTCGATCAGCGCATGCCCGAAATGAGCGGTGTGGAATTTCTGGAGACAGCCATTCAGGCGTATCCGCAAGCCAAACGTGTATTGCTCACGGCATATGCGGATACGCAAGCTGCGATCGATTCGATCAACGAAGTGAGACTGGATTATTACCTGATGAAGCCCTGGCACCCGCCGGAGGAGAGGCTGTATCCAATTTTGGATGAACTCTTGGAGGATTGGAAAATCCATATCCGTCTGCCATATGAAGGGATTCGAGTAGCGGGGACATTGTGGTCCTTGTCGAGCCATCAGGTAAAGGATTTTCTGACGCGGCACCAGATCCCGTATCAATGGCTGGATATTGAAAAGGATGCCGCTGCACGTGAGTTGGTAGAGGGAGTCTCTTCAGAAGTCACCAAACTACCAGTCGTATTTTTCCCGGATGGCAAACCTCTTGTCCAGCCAGATCTCAAGGACCTGGCGGAAAAGGTCGGTTTGCAAACGCGCGCTGCTCTTCCCTTTTACGATATTGCTGTCGTCGGGAGCGGTCCCGCGGGTTTGGCATCTGCGGTCTATGCCGGGTCGGAGGGCTATCGCTGTCTCGTAATCGAGCGCGCCGCGCCGGGCGGGCAGGCGGGCAGCAGCCCCAAGATCGAAAATTATCTTGGCTTTCCCACGGGTATCTCGGGCGACGATCTCACCCGCCGCGCCGTGTCGCAGGCGAAACGTTTCGGTGTGGAAATTCTTTCTGCGCAGGAGGCGAAGCAGATCTTTGTCAAAGACACGTATCGCATCATTCAATTATCGGATGGGACCGAGATTTCCTGTCACGCGCTGCTGATCGCCACCGGCGCATCCTTCCACACACTCAAGATGCCGGGCGCGGCAGAACTGACCGGCGCGGGCATTTATTATGGCGCAGCCTACACCGAGGCGATGAATTACAAGGACCAGGATGTGTTCGTCGTGGGGGGTGCGAACTCGGCGGCGCAGGGAGCTATTTATCTGAGCCAGTTTGCGCGCAAGGTACGTGTCTTGATTCGCGGCCCCAAACCGACTGCTTCAAAATACTTGGTCGATGCACTGGAGCAGAACCCAAAGATCGAATTAATGCTTAACACCGACTTGATCGAAGTCCGCGGAAAGAATACGCTCGAACAGATTACCATTAAGAATACCGCCCTGGATAAAACTCAAACCTTTGATGCGGCGGCGATGTTTGTGTTCATCGGCGTGCGGCCGCAAAGCTGGCTGGCGGCAGACCTGGTGAAGCGCAGTGATAAAGGGTATATCTATACAGGAGCGGATCTCATCGTGGATAAAAAGCCGCCGCAAGGCTGGACTCTGGAACGCGACCCGTTTCTGCTGGAGACCAGTGTCCCCGGCGTTTTCGCAGCCGGCGATGTGCGCTACGGGACCAATCACCGCGTGTCCTCTGCGGTCGGTGAAGGCGCGATTGCGTTCGCGTTGATGAAGGAATATTTGAAGGCGCTCTAGCACGCCGTTGCGAGGAGGAGCGACGAAGCAATCTCCTCGCTAACGGAGGATTGCTTCGGGCGGGCAATCGCCGCCCTCGCAATGACATGATTCTCTATGAACCTCCAGGACCTGCGCAAATCTCCTCTCTTTCAAGGCTTGTCTGACGAAGAGCTGCAAAAGCTGATGGACATGGCTGAGCCTGTCTCCATGCGCGCGGGGGATGTCCTGATCCGGCAGGGAGAGCCGGGCGATTCAGCCTATGTAGTCATGCAGGGTGAATTCGAAGTCCAAAAGCAGACCGGGCAATCGCTGATCAAGATCGATGTTCGGAATCCTGGCGATATGGTCGGCGAGATGGCGCTGCTCTCACGTGCGCCACGTAACGCCACGCTGATCGCCAAAACAGATGGCGAGGTATTGCGCATCCCCCAGGAAGCCTTTGAAACATTACTGCAATCCAGCACGACGGCGGCGATGGCAGTTCTGCACTGGGTGATGTCGCGCCTGACGCAAAACGAGTCTTTGTTACACCAGCAGGAAAAGATGGCTGCCCTCGGCACGATGAGTGCGGGGCTGGCTCATGAGTTGAACAATCCCGCGGCGGCAGCACAGAGGAGCGCCTCGCAGTTAAGAGACAGCCAGTCCCGTTGGCTCACACTGACCCATCAAATCGAAAGCGCCGCTATCCAGTCGGGTCAGACGGAATGGCTTGAGGATTTTGTTCAGGAAACAACGCGTCGTTTTGGCTCGCCCACCAGGCTGGATGCCCTGGAGCGGATCGACCTCGTGGACCATCTTCAGGCATGGCTGGAAGCAAACGGCGCGGAGTCTCCCTGGGATCTGGCGCCGGCAATGGTCAACTTTGGATGGCAGGCGGAGTCGCTCGAGAAGCTCAAGAACACTCTATCGCCATTGTTATTCACTCTCGCCCTGCGATGGCTGGGCATGTGTTGTTTGATGATGGGGCTGCTCTCGGAAGTGCTGCAAACAACAGAACGGATTTCGCAGATCGTCCATGCCGTAAAATCCTACACCTATCTCGACCAGGCACCGCTGCTCGAAGTGGATGTCCATGAAGGCCTGGAGAACACTCTAATGATCCTGCAGCACAAGCTCAAAAAGGGAGTGACCATTAAGCGGGAATACGCACCGGACCTGCCGCGCATCGAAGCTTATGCCAGCGAGCTCAACCAGGTCTGGACGAACATTATTGATAATGCAGTGGATGCGATGAAGGACAAGGGCGAGATTAAGATAAAAACCTACAAGGAAGATCAGCGGGTCATCGTGGAGATCGCAGATAACGGACCCGGCATTCCACAGGACATTCAATCGCGCATCTTCGAGCCATTCTTCACGACAAAAGCGCCCGGTCACGGCACGGGGTTAGGATTGCATATCTCGCACGATATTATTGCCAATCGCCACCACGGACAGTTGACTGTGGAATCGAGACCTGGAGAGACAAAGTTTAGGATTGTATTGCCGGTGAAAATTAACAGGTAGTACGTGTTATTGCAAGCCCTGCCGGTTGTGTAGGGCGAGGTAATCTCCTCGCCTGGGGAGATTGCTTCGGGCTAACGCCCTCACAATGACATAAAACAAAAAGGAGAGAAAACATGAATGATGATCAAATGCTCAAGGATATCCTTGTATCCGCAAAGACCATCGCCAGCGTCGGGTTGTCCTCGAACCCGGGAAAAGAAAGTTTTTGGATTGTGAAGTATTTGAAGGATCAGGGTTATCGCATCATCCCAGTCAACCCGACAGCCGAGGAAATTCTGGGCGAAAAGGCGTATCCAGATTTAGAGTCTGTTCCGGAAAAAATTGACGTGGTGCAAGTCTTCCGCAAACCGGAGGATGTGCCGCCGGTGGTCGATAGCGCGATCAACGCCGGCGCAAAAGTTGTTTGGATGCAGGAAGGGATCGTCAACGAGGAAGCCGCACAAAAGGCGCGCGAGGCGGGCTTACAGGTTGTGATGGACGCCTGTATGCGTGTCTCGCACCGCCGGTTGATCGGCGATAAACTGCTGAAGCTTTAACGCAAAGATCGTAGATAGACTGCCATCAAAGTCGTGAAATCCCCGCTGCCGTGTGATGGAACAACAGCGTCAGCTAATTTATGAGACGTGCGTAATGATCATGTTCCTTGCACCCGTTTCCCGCAACGCCAGGGAAACGGGGTCTGCTGTTTCAGGTTCGACCAGAGCGATCATGTTGCCGCCGCGCCCACCGCCGCTCAGCTTGGCACCCAGGGCTCCCGCGTCCAGTGCGGATTCGACGAGTCGATCCAACTCTGGCGCAGAGACAGTTAGAGTCTGTAACAGGGTATGGTTTTCATTCATCAGCTCCCCCAGGAACTCAGGCTTTCCTGCCTCGATGGCGCGCCGGGCAGTGAACGAGATCTCGCCGATCTTGTCGAAGATCGTCTCCCAGCGCGATTTGTCCTCCCTCCACAAACGCCGCACATCGCCAACAGACTCCTTGGTCGGCGCAGCGATGCCTGTGTCGGCGATCAGGATGGTAAATGGTTTTCCAACCTTGAATATCTCTATCGGTTCACCTTTGACGAAGTAAACGGGTCTGGCATACGTGACCACCGTGTTATCAATTCCCGATGGCGTGCCGTGGTGAAGCTTCTCGATCTCATACGCGAACGCGTTGACTTCTGCATCGGTCATTCCATGACCGAGGTGAAAAGCCAGGGCACGGGTAAGAGCCACCGTCACTGCGGCGCCGGAGCCCAACCCGGATGCCACCGGAATCGTGGAATTAATCTTTATTTCAAGACTCGGAAACGTGGACACACGTGAGAGAAATAAAAAGTTATGAATGACGCAAGCAATCGGATGGTCAGAGGGGAGCGTGTTCAGTTCGGCGTGCAGATTCACATCGGGCGCGTCGATCCAGATCCCCGGGCGCGCGGAATCCGAAACATTCACCTCTGCATGGACTTGTGTCACCGGGACGGCCAGCGCCGGCCGACCGTACACAACGGCATGCTCGCCGAATAAGATGATCTTGCCGGGCGCGGAAGCTGTCGTCATAAGAGCAGAACGGTTTGCCCTTTCAGGGCGCTACGCAGTCAACTCGTCTTACGATACATAAAAAATTGCAATCACAGTCAACCCCCACAACAACACAGTGATTTGCAGGGGACGATCTTTCAACGCCACTTCGTCCGGCGAACCCGCCTCGTGACCGATCTGGATCAGTTGCAGATAACGGAAAATGCCATAGACGACGAAGGGAATCGTGAGCATCATGGACTGGTTCTCCGGCAGGTTGGGCGCGGAAAACGTGTAAAGAGAATAGGCAACAATTGTCATGCCCGAAACAATCGTAATGTACTGGTCGAGCAGCGGGAGGGTGTACCCATCCAGCACCTTACGGTGTGCACTGGCGCCCTCCGCCAGCAGATTCAACTCGGCACGGCGTTTTCCCAGCCCAATATAGAGTGAAAAAAGAATCGTTAGCATGTACAGCCACGGCGAAAATCGCTCCACCGGAAAGATCAAAACCACACCGGCCGCGACCCGCAAAACAAATCCTGAGGAGACGATCAGTACATCGAGAATCGTGACATGCTTCAACCAGCGCGAGTACAGCAAGTTTATGAACAGATAGGCTACAAGGATCAATGCAAAGAATGGTGAAAGTAAATAGCCAAGAGAAATAGCAATAAATGCCAGCAGCATGGCTGCGACCGAGGCCACCCGAACAGGCAATTCCCCCGATGCGATCGGGCGAGATTTTTTCTCCGGATGATTGCGGTCGGCTTCCACATCGGCGATATCGTTGAGAAGATAGACCGCGCTGGAGAGCAAGCAAAATAAAAAGAACCCTGCAACCGTTCGTAAAAAGGCTTCGGGCACAAATAACTGTTTATCAAAAATAAGACCAAAGAAAATGAAGCCGTTTTTTGTCCACTGGCGAGGACGCATGGTTTTGATGAGAGCTTTTAGCATGGGTTAATGATAACAGAGGGCAGAGCAATTGGAAATTCGTAAATAGTAATTGGAGAATTGATTACAATTCAGGCATGGCAAAGGTGCGTCTGGATGTGCTGCTTGTGGAACGAGGCATGGCAGAATCGCGCGCCAAAGCACAGGCGATGATCATGGCAGGGCAGGTGCGTGTGGCAGATCAGGTCACTCTGAAGCCGTCTACCTCTGTTTCAGTCGATTCGATCATAACTGTTGACTCCGGTCCGCGCTTCGTCTCACGCGGCGGCGAAAAGCTGGAGGCAGCGCTTGAATCGTTCCAGATCGATGTGACGAGCCGGGTCTGTGCGGACGTGGGCGCCTCAACGGGCGGCTTCACGGATTGCATACTCCAGCGCGGGGCAGCGAAGGTGTACGCGATCGATGTGGGAAAAGGGATTTTGCACTGGAAGTTGCGCAACGACCCGAGAGTGGTGGTGATGGAAGAGACGAATGCGCGCTACGTGGAGTCGCTGCCAGAACCGGTCTCGGTGGTAACGGTGGATGCATCATTTATTTCGTTGAAGATTTTGCTACCGGTCGTTGGAAAGTGGAATGTGGAAAAAGGCGAGATTATCGCATTAATCAAACCTCAATTCGAAGCGGGCAAAAAGGACGTTGCGCGTGGCGATGGGGTCATCCGCGACCCGGAGATCCATAAGCAGGTGTTGCTGGATGTTCTGGGATTTGCGCAAACAGAGGGACTTCAAATTCATGGCTTGATCAAAAGTCCGTTATTGGGGCCAAAGGGGAATGCTGAGTTTTTAGTCTGGTTGAACGATACGGCAGATACATCCGTTGAATCGATCCAGCATTGGGTCGAGCACGTGCTATAAAAAGCCATCTCAACCGCAGTCAGGGCGCTCTGGTAAAATTCGTCCATGCCCCCCTCTTCCGAGTCTGATTTCAACCTTCATCATCCCCAGCCATTGCTCATCGTCATTTCGGGTCCTTCGGGCGTCGGAAAGGACACGGTGATGCAGCGTATGAAAGAGCGGGGTCTGCCATTCCACTTTGTTGTGACCGCCACAACCCGTCCCAAACGCGCCAATGAAATCCACGGCAAGGATTATTTGTTCGTATCCAAGGAAGAGTTCGCCCGCATGATTGATGAAGATGAGTTGATCGAGCATGCGATCGTGTATGGCGATTACAAGGGCATTCCCAAGAAGCAGGTTCGCGAGGCGCTTTCGAGCGGCATGGACGTGGTCATGCGCATTGACGTGCAGGGCGCGGAAACGGTCCGCAAGATGGCGCGGGAGGCGCTGATGATCTTTATCACCACAGAGAATGAAGCGGATCTGGTGCGGCGCCTGGAATCGCGTAAGACCGAAACCCCGGACGCCCTCGCGCTGCGAATTGCCACAGCTCGCAAGGAACTCAAGCGCGTGGAAGCATTCGATTATTTGATCGTAAACCGCGAATTTCATCTGGATGAAACTGTGGATACCATCCGAGCCATTATCGAGGCGGAGCACCACCGCGTTAGTCCGCGAAAGGTCACGTTGTGAACGAAACACCTCCAGTTCCTGAATCCCCTCAACCCCCGCCACAAAGTGTTCGCGTGCCAATGCCGCAATCTGCTCCTTACGTGACTTATACCATTATAGGGATCACGGTCGCGTTTTATGTTTTACAGCTTGTAAGTGTCTGGGCGCTTGGGTATGCCATTCCCGGCCTGGGAATGGACTGGCTCGAATATTACGGTGCACGCGTCAACGAAGCCATTCTTGCCGGAGAAGTCTGGCGGTTTCTGACACCAGCGTTATTACATGGCTCGCTACCTCATATTGCATTCAACATGTATGCTCTGCTGTCCTTCGGGACGGGACTCGAACGTCACTTCGGGCATTTACGGTTCTTTTTACTATATCTGCTGGGAGCGTTTGCAGGAAATGTAGCCTCCTTTTTGTTTACCGGCGGGTCCTACTCGATCGGTGCATCAACCGCTATCTTTGGTCTGCTCGGCGCGGAAGCGGTGTTCCTGATCCAGAACCGCAAATCGTTCCCGGGGCAGTTCCGGGGCGCCATCGGGAACATTATCTTTATCGCGGCGATCAACCTGTTTATTATCGGGGCTCTCCCCGGCATCGATAACTGGGGGCACATAGGCGGCCTGGTTGGCGGGTTGATGTTCACGTCCTTTGCCGGCCCGTTGTGGGAAATTGAAGGGGTATATCCGGCTTATCATCTTGTGGATAAGCGTTCGTTTCAAGCGGTCTTAATTGGTGCAGCCGTTGTGACGATGATCTTCGGCGCGCTGGCGGTGTGGGGGTTCGTCAGATAGGAAGATTTGGCTTAGACGAACAACTAAATCATACACTTCAAGGTGATTTCAATGTGGACTATATGGACTACGCTTCAGATTGGTTTGGTGGCACTCGGCCTGCTGCTGGTTTATGGGAGCGATCAGCTGGCGCAGCCAATTCTCATGCGTGCAGGGATCACCTCTCTTGGCCTGGCTATGATCGTTATGGGCTTGGAAGCCATTGTCAAACGACGCGTCGTCCGGTGGAAACGCGGCAGACCTCGAGAAGCCTATATCGGAATTCCAGCGATTCTCCAGGGCATACAGTTCAACTTTATCGGCTTGTTTCTGATTGGCGCTGCGATCATGATGCAATTCAACAACGGGCGGGAGATTTTTCTTCAGGCAATCCGTCGCCCGGGCCCGCTACTGGTTTTGCTGGGAGGGCTGTGTCTCCTCCAGATGCTGATCATGCTCTTGGGCTCAGGGAAAACCAGGAATGAGTCACAGGGGCTCAGAACTTTTGATATGGTTGTCGGCCGCC
>DATFHE010000025.1:0-5990 GCA_035248745.1 Anaerolineales bacterium
TAGTGTCACAGAAAAAAATGCTTGACCACCGCGGTCAGGAATCTAAATTGAGCGATGAAGAAATGGAGCAGCAGTTTCATAAGCATTTAGCCGCTATGAAACCCTGGCTGGTCCGCCAGCCAAATATAGAAGTGTTGTATGTCAACTACAACACGCTAATCATGGAGCCACAGTCGTCTTGCGAGAGAATTACCGAGTTTCTGGATTTGCCGCTAAATCAAAGTCAAATGCTTGCTGTTCCAGATCAGCAACTTTATCGAAATCGCATTTCAATTGAAAAATAGCTTTCCAGTGTACTGGTATGCGAAAGCGCCTTCCTGAATTCCAATCGATCGTACAAGTCTATGCGGTGATTGCCGTACTGTTCGCGGGTTGGACCATCACAGCTTTTTTGTGGAAACTCTCCGCCTGGCTTCTACTGCTGAACCTGGGTGAGGTCTTTACCATCTTCTCGTATGCGATGGCTGCTAATTTCCTCGAAAGCCTGAGTATCTTGTTGCTACTTCTGATCGCGTGTAGTTTGCTTCCCGCCAGAGTTCTTCGTGATGAATTTGTGGTTCGTGGAACGATTCTGTCCGCGGGGATCATCGGGTCTTTGATGGTCTTTGTGGGATCACAGATGTACTTTGGAATTGAAAGAGGGGTCCTGTTGTTGATAGCACCTCTTTCAGTCTTAATCCTGACAGCGTTTCTTTTGCAGCGCGCGTCGAAACTCCATCAAGTACGATCTATAGCAGTTTTGTTTTCTGACCGCGTCGTTGTGTTTCTATTTATCCTCCTTCCGTTGTTTGCTGTTGCCTCTATTTACGTACTCTTTCGAAACACATCCTGAGTTTGCCGAATGTCCACGCTGAACAGACGCGAGTTTTTGAAAGCCTCTGCTGCTTTGATGGCAGGCG
The DNA here is from genome assembly GCA_035248745.1 of Anaerolineales bacterium. Taxonomy (GTDB): domain Bacteria; phylum Chloroflexota; class Anaerolineae; order Anaerolineales; family Villigracilaceae; genus Defluviilinea. The sequence continues at coordinate 900 of DATFHE010000025.1, forward strand.
TTACCTTCGCGGGGGCTTCGAGGTTTCTTTCCCCGCCTGGTTTCCAGGGCACTAACAAACCAAACATTTTGATGTTCGTGTTCGACGCCATGTCTGCGCGGCATCTGTCTCTATATGGCTATGAGCGTGAAACTACGCCGAACTTGAAGAAGTTCGCCGAGCGAGCTTTCGTGTATCACAACCACTATTCAGGCGGGAACTTTACGACAACTGGCACTGCCTCTATGCTCACCGGATTAAACCCTTGGACGCATCGCGCGCTCAATTATCGAGGGATGGTTGACCGCCATCTTACAGATCGAAACCTCTTCAGGTTAGTAGGGAATGAATATACACGGTTGGCATTCACGCAAAACCTCTGGGCAGATATCCTGCTAAGCCAGTTTGAGCCCGACATCGATATTCATCTACCCTGTGATTCTTACAGCCCCTATATTCATTCTTCCACTCAGCCTGATGATTTGCCATCAGATCGGCGCATGGCGTATTATGTATTTCAAGACTTTATGAGCCTCCGCGTAGACGATCCACACACGTTCCCTGGCTCGCTCCTGATGGCTTCCAGCGATCTTGCGCGCGCATTAGCACCGAACCGCAACCATATCTCTGGCGAATATCCGCGCGGGCTTCCAACCAATTATGATTATTCGTATGAAAACGCGAGCATCTTAGATGGTATCGGCGGGCTTTTGAGAGATTCTCTTGCGCAGGCAGAACCCTATCTTGCCTATTTCCATCTCTGGTCTCCGCATAGCCCCTACAACGCCCGCAAGGATTTTATTGGGAGGTTCGAAGAAGAAGTCCAAATCCAAGCGAAGGCTCGGCATCCATTTTCGGGAGGGAATTATTCCCAGTCCGCTTTACAGACGTACCGGCGCGAATACGATGAATTTATCGCTGACCTTGATGCCGAGTTTGGCAGGCTCCTAGCAGATTTGGAGCGATCTGGCATTCTGCAGAACAGCTATGTGATCGTCACCTCCGATCACGGAGAGATGTTCGAGCGAGGAGAACTGGGACATGCCACTGCTTTGATGTACGCGCCGGTGACGCATATCCCCCTGCTGATTTCAGCACCCGGCCAGACCAGCCGTTCCGATTTCCATTCTACGACAAGCAATGTGGATCTCTTGCCCACAATTCTGAAAATTGCTGGTAAAGAAATTCCGGAATGGGTCGAAGGGCGACTCCTGCCAGGGTTTGGTGGAAACCAGGACCCAACTCGAAGTATCTTTCCGATGATGGGAAAAGATAACGCCGCGTTCCAACCCCTCAAGCAGGCGACGTTTGTCCTGATCAAGAATGGATATGAGTTGCTCTTTTACACCGGCTATCCCGGACACGAGGATCAATTTGAGCTTTATCATCTGGAACAGGACCCGCATGAGTTGCAGAATTTGTTCAGTAAGGATATAACTACAACATCCCACATGAAAAATGAATTGCTGGAGGCGATCAGTACCGCTAACCGTAATTTTCAAATGAGATGATTCAAGGAGAAGCTTCTGATGTATAAGCTCGTTTTAGTCCGTCATGGACAAAGCACATGGAATCTTGAAAATCGCTTCACCGGCTGGACGGACGTCGGCCTGACCGAGCAAGGGATGGCGGAGGCTCGAGAAGCAGGGCGCTTGCTGAAGGAAGGCGGCTATGAATTCGATGTCACCTATACATCCGTGCTGCGGAGGGCGATCAAAACGCTTTGGATTATGCTCGAAGAGATGGGGTTGGAATGGCTGCCGGTGTACCGCGCCTGGCAGTTGAACGAGCGCCACTACGGGGCATTGCAGGGATTGAACAAGGCAGAGACAGCTCAAAAGTTCGGTGAAGAGCAGGTGCATATCTGGCGGCGCAGCTATGATATTCCGCCGCCGGCCCTGGAGTCAACGGATGAACGTCATCCCCGGTTTGACCGTCGCTATGCGGCGCTGGCTCCCGATCAATTGCCTGCCACCGAGTCGCTCAAGATCACGCTCGAACGCGTCCTGCCTTACTGGCACATGGTCCTGGCGCCGGTAGTGACCTCCGGTCAGCGCCTGCTGGTCGTAGCCCATGGCAATAGCTTGCGGGCGCTGGTCAAATACCTGGATGGCATCTCTGATGAGGAGATCCCGGGTCTCAATATTCCCACCGGAGTGCCGCTGGTATATGAATTGGATGAAAACCTTAAGCCGGTCAAGCACTACTATCTGGGTGACCCCGAAGAGGCGGCGAAGAAAGCCGCTGCCGTGGCAAACCAGGCAAAAGCAGCGTAGTGCTGAGGACTTTCCGAAAACGTATCCCGGACAAAAAAAACATAGTGACCGTTTTTGCGGTCGCTATGTTTCTCGTTTACACATGGACGCTCTATACATCCTTCTGGAAATTACCTTCCTGGTTGTTCTTCTTGCAAGTAGGGGAAATCATTTCCATTTATGCCTACGCGTTTGTAGTTAACTTTCTGGAAAGTATATTGCTTATACTCATCGCCTTACTGCCTGCACTGTTCCTGCCTCGCAGCTGGTGGGCGGACACATTCACTCCTAAGGGATTTACGCTTATTCTAATTATTCTAAGCTCGGCATTGCTGCATCTTTCTCTCTACCGGACTCCCGATACAAGGGCAGCCTTCGTAAACGGTCAATTCATCTGGTGGGTAGGCACATTGCTGTTTTCTGTCTTACTGACCTGGCTGGTGGGAAGAGTTGCCTGGGTGCGCAGTGGATTGGAAACTCTCGCGGACCGGTTTGTTGTCTTTCTCTATATTTACCTGCCGCTGACAATCGTCGCCCTTCTGATCATCCTGGCCCGCGTTTTCCTTTAGAGTTTAATGATGGCTCAAGTTACACGCCGAGATTTCCTGAAGCTCACTTCCCTGTTCGCGGCGGGAACCATTTCCACGCTGACCGCACGTTCTAGGGGGCAAATAGAGCATGGTCCCAACCTTATCATCATTTTGTTCGATGCTATGTCTGCCCTGCATATGTCCCTGTATGGCTACGGGCGCGAAACGACACCGGAATTGAGCCGCTTTGCCGAACGTTGCACTGTTTATAACGCTCATTATTCTGCCAGTAATTTCACAACATCTGGTACCGCCTCCATGCTGACCGGTATGTATCCATGGAAACATCGCGCTCTTACACAGGGCGGTATCGTAAAGCGAGATATCGTTCCCTATAACCCCTACACGTTGTTGGGAAGCGATTATCACCGTTTGATGTTTTCCCAGAACTTCTGGCCAGACCGGCTTGTAGCGCAGTACTATGACCAGGTTGATGATTTTCTCCCGCAAACTGCTTATAGTATGCGCGGCAACACCCTGGTTAAGAGTTGGCTGGGGAAGGACCGTTTGTTGGCCTCGATTGCGTTTGATGAATTCCTTTTCCCCGCCCAAACAGATCGCCCTGGCTCTGCCTTCCTGAATTATTTCTACAAAAGCCGCGTGTCCCATTCCATAGAGACCCAGAAGATCCAGCCAGGCTATCCCAACGGCGTGCCAGAAGTGGAGGGCTATAATGTTTACCAAAACGAGCAAATCTATAAAGGCGTTTTAGAGGAGATTCTGAACCTGCAAGATAAGCAGCCTTCCTTTGCTTACTTTCATTTATTTTCACCGCACTCGCCCTATAAGCCGGGCGGCAAATTTTCACGCCTCTTCCGAAATGATGGCTTTCAGATACCGCCAAAAGAGATTGTTCCAGAGTTTGCCTCCCTATATACCGAAACAGAGGAATCTCTCTTGAGAAAGCGCACGGCGTACGACCGGCAGATCGCGCAAGTGGATGCAGAAGTTGGAAAGCTAATAGACCAGCTGGAGGCAAGTGGCGTATTGGACAGTAGTTATCTCATCCTGACATCGGATCACGGGGAAATGTTCGAACGCGGCTTTAGCGGGCATGGTGGGCGGCTGATGTATGAGCCTGTCCTGCGAATCCCTCTGCTCATCCATGCACCAGAGCAGAATGCTCGGAAGGATATCAATATTCCCACCAGCAATGTCGATCTATTGCCGACGTTATTATCCATCGCTGGAAAGGAAATCCCGGAAGTCGTGGAAGGGCAGGTTTTGGCGGGCTTCAGTGGAGTAGAAGACAAGCAACGTCCCATATTTTCGATGGCTGCCTGGCAGAATTCTGCCTTCCTCCCCATAACGAAAGCAGGTTTGGCGATGCGAAAAGGCGCGTACAAACTAATTGTCTACCTGGGTTATGGCGGCAAAGATGGGATTTACGAGCTTTATAATCTAGAAGAGGATCCCGAAGAATTGCGTGAGTTGAGTAAAAGCATTCCTTCTGTATTTCTCAGGATGAAAGAAGAATTTTTCGGATACCTGGCAGCAGCAAACCGCCCCTTTGAACAATAGACAGATACCAGCAATTGTGCATACAAGGATAGATTTGTATCTGCGAGCTTTGAGCGAGTAGAATGCTCTTATGCCTCTTCATCCTGATTTTGTCAACGAACTGCGGAAGCGTTTTATCGGTGATATCCGCCTCGACCCGGCATCCTGTATCCTTTACAGCACGGACGCTTCGATTTATCAGATCGAACCTCTGGGAGTGGCGTTTCCAAAAACACAGGAGGATTTGCATGCAGCCGTAGAGCTGGCTGCCAAGTACAAAGTTCCGATCTTACCGCGCGGGTCTGGAACAAGCCTGGCGGGGCAGGCAATTGGCGATGCCCTGATCCTTGACTGTTCCCGCTGGCTCGATTCGGTCATCGAGATCCATCCTGAAGCGCGAACTGCCACTGTCGAACCGGGCGTCATTCTTTTGAAGCTGAATGCTCTCGCCGCGAAGTATGGCTTAATGTTTGGTCCCGACCCTGCTTCCATCGAGCGTGCCACGATGGGTGGCGTGATCGCTAACAATGCGACGGGCGCGCATTCCCTTTCCTATGGCATGACCGCCGACCATTTGCTTTCCGTCGATGTCATCGCCTCCGATGGGAGTCTCGCAACGCTGGGGGAACAGAACGTGCTTAATACCCCGCTACTTTCCAATTTCCATTCTACCGTTCTTGCGATCCGCGAAACTTATGCTGATGTCATCAGGAAAAACTGGCCCTATACCTGGCGCAACTCTGCAGGCTATCGCCTCAATTACCTTT
>DATFHE010000026.1:0-4522 GCA_035248745.1 Anaerolineales bacterium
TTAACCCTAATAGCGAGGACAGTTTGGCTATGTTATCGTTATAGAAATTGAAAAGGGCTTAGAGTTATGAAGCAGATCGAAGAAAAACTCAAGAGAAAAGTGAAATACTGGCGCGTCAGTTACCTGCAGGCAAGTGAACGAGAACGCTTATCCATGGGTATGTTTGCAGTGCTGATTCTGGTTTACATGTGGTGGGCGAGCGTTATTTTTTAGCGCTTCCTAGCAGGTAACGGCGTTATATCTGAACAATGGCGGCTGGTCAAGTGCGGATGAGAAACATCCCGCAGGACGGTCGCTGTTTTTTATTAACAGGATAAGGTGGCTTGCAAAGCCATCCTCCTTCGATTATCCTTGCGTGTATGATCAGTCAATCGCGTTACGCCCAGGGGAAGTCAGCTATCCTTTCCATGATCGTGAAGTACTGATTATGTCTATGGGAGTGGTTAGGTCCCGGTGGGCTTCCTGGTCTTCAAAACCTGTGGCGGGTCGCGTTGCGGGCCGCGGTGGGTTCGACTCCCATCCACTCTCGCCTAGTTATGGATCATAGACGATTGACTATTGTCAATCGTCTATGATCCACCTCCGGAGTTTTATGTCTTATCCTGAAATTGATGTGCTTACCAGCCACGTCTCGCGGATCTTCCGAGTCGAAGATGTGACGGCAGGGGAACCAAAGGAATGGATCGTGCGCTACCGCGGTCATTTATTGCATGAACAGGACAGTGCCATCGCGTATGATCAACTGGCAGATGCCATGCGTCCTTACAACATCACACCACTGTTCCGCCGGGAGCAGGGCGGGAAGCAATTGATCTATCTCGTGCAAAGCCTGCCAATTCCCAGGCGCTCCTCTACCCTTTGGATCAACGTACTTCTTTTTATTGTGACCTTCTTTAGTATGATGCTGATGGGAGTGGATATTCCTCCAGAGGCATTGTCAGGGGAGGAGGCGTCCACCATCCAGATTTTGTTTCAAAATATTTTTACAGGTTGGCCGTTTGCTGTGAGCATGATGGGAATCCTGTTCGCACACGAAATGGGACATTATCTGATGTGCCGCTATTACAAAGTCCCTGCCACGCTGCCGTTCTTTATCCCCGCTCCTCTCATCAGTCCGCTGGGGACGCTGGGAGCCTTCATTGCGATGCGCGGTATCCCCAAGAATAAACGCGTGCTGTTCGATGTAGGAGTTGCCGGTCCGCTGGCGGGGCTGGTCATTGCGATTCCCGTCTTATTCATCGGGCTATCCCTTTCGCATCTCGGTGCGATCGGCCCCGCAGCGCCGGGGACCTCCGGCTTACTGGAAGGGAATTCGATTTTCTATCTGTTTTCCAAATATATTATGTTCGGTCGATTGCTGCCTGAGCCTGCCAGCATGAACGGCTTATCTCCAGCGCTCTATTGGATCCTTTATTTCTTAACAGGGCAGCCAATCCCGTTCAATGGACTCGACGTCCAGCTTGACCCTGTTGCATTGGCTGGGTGGGCAGGGCTGCTTGTGACGGCGCTCAATCTCGTCCCGGTGGGGACGCTGGACGGCGGTCACGTGGCGTATGGCTTGTTCGGGGAGAAGGCGCGCCGAATCTTCCCGGTCGCGATCGGCGCTCTGCTTGCCCTCAGCTTTTTGCCCTCCTTACTCACTCTTTCTCTGGGCGCGTTCAACTTTAGCTGGCTGTTATGGGTCTTTATCCTGTTCTGGCTGGGGAATGTCCGCACACAGCCGCTTGACGACGTCACACCGCTCGACGGAAAACGCCGCGCCCTGGGTTTCTTTATGCTAGTGCTTTTTGTCCTGCTCTTCACGCCGATCCCGATGGTAACGTATTGATGCCCATTCACCGCACAGCCTTCCCTGCATTCGTCTCGCTGCTGCTTTTCCTTTCTGCGTGTGCTCCTCCTACTCCGTTTGTTTCGAGCACAAGCACCTCAGCTCCAAACTTTACGGAAAACGTCCCAGTAACGGAGACGCCTGCCCCTGCAGAGAGCAGACTGGAGGTGGATAAGGAAGCGTTGCGCGGCGTTGAAGTGGACGTCTGGCATCCGTGGTTTGGAGCGGAGGCGAGTCTGTTTCAGTCACAGGTCGCGCAGTTCAATACGGAAAATGAGTGGGGCATCATCGTCAGCGGACAGAGTCAGGGAAATTACAGTGAGCTGTTCCTGCAGACCGAGGCGGCTGTGGAAGGTTCGTCCTATCCGCAGATCGTGATCGGGTTCCCTGAATATGCACTCGAATGGCAGGAGCACATCGTAGATTTGACTTCGTATGTCAGTGACCCCGTATATGGGTTGAGCGCTGCAGACGTTTCGGATTTCCCGGAAGTGATCTGGAACCAGGATGAGGTGGATGGCAAACGCTTCGGAGTCCCTGCCCAGCGGACGGCGCGGTTCCTACTCTATAATGAGAGTTGGGCGCGCGAGCTCGGGTTTGAGGCTCCGCCTGCCACATCGACCGACTTCGAGGAACAGGCTTGCGCGGCACACGAAGCCGCACGTACAGACGACAATCCGGACAACGATCCCTTGGGCGGCTGGCTGATCGATACCCAGGCTATGACACCGCTTTCGTGGATGATCGCATTCGGCGGCGGCGTGCAGGAGGAAGAGGGATATCGTTTCCTTACTCCAGGCAATATCGCCGCGTTCCGCTTTGTAAAAACATTGCAGCAAAAAAACTGCGCCTGGGTAGCTTCGCCTGATCTGCCGGTCCCTGAACGTTTTGCTGCCAGGCAGGCGTTGTTTGCAGTGGCAAGCCTGGAGGACCTGCCAGCTTACGTCAGAGCGTTCTCTGCCGCCGGCAGTGTGGATGAATGGACCTTGATGAAATTCCCGGGCGAGGAACGCGATACGCTAGTTGTGTATGGATCATCGTTACTCATGTTTGAATCAGATGATGTCACCCAGCTGGCTTCCTGGCTCTTCATGCGCTGGTTTCTCTCCCCGGAGAACCAGGCGCGCTGGGTACAAAGCACAGGTCTCTTCCCGCTCCGCAACTCGACGATGCCGCTGCTTGGCGAGTATGCTGCCAGCCATCCTCAATGGACGGAAGCGGTGGACCTGCTCTCTGAAGGTGAAACCACTCCACAGCTGGCTTCCTGGCGGCTGGTGCGGGTGATGCTCGAAGATGGTTTTCGAGATATGTTCGATACGATCCGACACCCTGATCTCACCGACGGACAAGTGCCATTGATCTTAAAACAAATGGACGATACTGCAGAGGACTTGAACAATTAAAAAATTGTTCGGTCATGAGTGATGGGGGGATGAGTTGGAAAACAAAAATTGGAGGAAACATGGAATATACCCAGCTTGGCCGTACGGGGCTCAAAGTGTCCCGTTTATGCCTTGGCACCATGAACTTCGGACCGAAGACGACCGAAGAAGATTCGTTTGCGATCATGGACAAGGCACATGAACTTGGAATCAATTTCTTCGATACCGCAAACACCTATGGCTGGAAAATAGGCGAGGGCTGGACCGAACAGATCATCGGTCGCTGGTTCGCGCAGGGTGGAGGACGCCGCGAGAAGACCGTGCTCGCGACCAAGGTGTACGGCAAAATGGGGGAATGGCCCAATTTTTCACGGCTGTCGGCGGCGAATATCCGCCGGGCAGTAGAAGGGTCGCTCAAACGGCTCCAGACTGATCACATCGACCTCTACCAGATGCATCACGTAGACCGGGATACTCCCTTTGAGGAGATCTGGCAGGCGATGGAAGCGCTCGTCCAGCAGGGCAAGATTCTGTACGTGGGCTCGTCCAACTTTGCGGGCTGGCACATTGCCAAGGCGAATGAAATTGCCAGGTCGCGGCACTTTTTAGGGCTGGTGAGCGAGCAATGTCTCTACAACCTGAAGGTTCGCGCTGCTGAGATGGATGTGTTGCCCGCCTGCCGCGATTATGGCTTGGGTGTGATTCCCTGGAGTCCGCTGGCGAGTGGGCTGTTGGCGGGGACGCGCGGTAAGGAACAGGCGGGGCGGCGCGGTGAAGAAGGCGTTTCGAAGGAGATGGAAAAATACGCGGACCAAATCGGTCGATACGAGGCATTCTGCCAGGAAATGGGCGAGATCCCGGCGAATGTGGCACTTGCCTGGCTGCTGGCGAACCCCGTTGTCACCGCCCCGATCGTAGGTCCGCGCAAAATGGAGCAGCTGACCGAGAGTCTGCGCGCAGTTGAGATAAAATTCACCGAAGAGCAAATGAAGAGGCTGGACGAGATCTGGCCCGGTCCCAAAGGCGAATCGCCTGAGGCGTTTGCCTGGTGAGTGCGTAGATATAAGTGGGGCGGGATGGTCTCCCGCCTGCCTTGGATAGCCGGATACCATACCGCCCTACGAAAAGAGGTAGTTCTAATGCCCCAATCCCAATATCGCGCCAGAGAAGTCGGCGCAAAGACGCAGGAAGTGATTGCCTATGACCACGATCCTTCGTTGCCTGGCAAGCCGCTGCATATCCTCATCCCGGGTGGATTCATCGCTCTGGCTTCGCTGGGGGTCATCGTCATTGTTGCCTATCTGACGTGGTT
>DATFHE010000027.1:0-3207 GCA_035248745.1 Anaerolineales bacterium
GGCTGGATACCATTGTTATCCTGGCAGATGGGACCGGGAAACTTCTTAAGGAGACAACTGTGAAAGAACTCCTGCCAGACGCGTTCACACCGGGTCAGCTGGGTAAACAGGTAGAAAGGTAAACGTGTATACAAGTACACAATTTATCTGCCTGTTTACGTGTTTACCTGTATACTTCCTCCATGTCTGATCCTAAATTTCGTTCCTTCCGTGTCGATGCTGTTGTTCTTCGTCACAGCGACTATGGCGAAGCAGACCGCTTGCTGACTCTCTATACGCGTCAGTTCGGGAAAACGCGCGCGCTTGCCAAAGGTGCGCGCAAAATTGCGTCGCGTAAGGCCGGGCATATCGAACCGTTCACACACGTTAAATTGCAGCTCGCTAAAGGACGCGATATGTTGATCCTCACGCAAGCTGACACTGTGGATGCCTACCAGCCTCTGCGCGAGGATTTGATTCTTACCAGCCAGGCTTCCTATGTGCTTGAACTGCTGGACCGCTTCACATATCAGGATGATACCGAGAACTCCGCTATTTTCCGGTTGCTTACAGAAACTCTCTCACGCCTCGCCACGAAGGCGGATCCGTGGCTGGTGATACGTTATTATGAGATGCGTCTGCTCGATCATTTAGGGTTTCGCCCGCAGCTGTTCGAATGCGCGAATTGCAGGCGACCAATCCTGCCTGAAGACCAATTCTTCTCCTTCAGTGCCGGCGGTGTCATCTGCCCAAGGTGCGGGCAGGGACTGCGCAATCTCAAGTCCATCTCGATCGAAACGCTCAAGTATCTGCGTCACTTTCAGCGCTCGAGCTTCGCGGACGCCTCACGCGCGCGCCCGAGTGCAGATATCCAGGATGAAGCGGAGAATCTCATGCAGGACTATTTCACCTACCTGCTTGAGCGTGAATTGAACACGCCCGGTTTTTTGAAAAGTATCAAGGAGTAGGGACACGGTTGGCGTGTCCTTGCAATCGTTTTCCCCAGTTCAAAACAAACTTCCGGGCGAATGGCACGGTAATCGGCTTCAGAAGCCTCCAAATCACGATTTGGAACCCTTTCCACTTGAGGGGATAGATCATGTGAGTTAGAAGCCAGCGTGTCACCAATGCCTGCCCCAGGGCACTTTTGAGAACTCGTCGTTTATAGCTGTTGAAAGAAAAATCATTCTTCGCAAACGCCTCGCCGATTTCGCGCGCTGCCAATGCCCCATACCCCAGAGCAATACTGATGCCTTCCCCAAGGAATGGGTCTGCACCCGCTGCATCGCCTACGAATAGAACGCGTGGTACCGCCGTTGGAGTTCGAGGCGAGAACCATCGGATGGGGTGTCCTTTAATTTCATAATCCCGTAGGTGGAAGCCAAAGCGCGACATCTCTTCGGCAAGCGGCTCTTTCAGCGGCGGGCGTGTTTCCTCCGCCAGGAGATTTGTATCGTAAATTCCCCAGCAGCGCCTGGCTTGCCCATGGATCTGTGTGGGGAAATCCCATACATAGCCGGCGATATTTCGAGGAACGGGAAAGAACTCAAAGTATGCTCTTTCGCTGCGCTCTGTTTCTTTCAACCCCCGAGACGTATAGTCTGGCGTCAATACTTCCAACACGCGCGCGGTGTGGACGGGCGCGTTGGGTAAGATACTTCGACGCGTGACCCCGTTCGATCCATCCGCGCCGACTACAACCTGTGCGCGGAAATCGCCATGATCCGTTTTGACTGTCACACCATCTTTGTCGGGAAGAAGTTCTCTAACTGTAATTTCCTCTCGAATCTCGAGCCCTCTACTCTCTGCCTGTTTCGCCAGCCAGTGATCGAATTCATCACGGCGAATGACACGCAAAGCATGCCGCTTCGGCACGCCTAGATTCAATCCGTGTGATTCAAAATCGAAATAGATACGCTCCGCATCCACATGCGGGACCTCGCTCACATCCAGCCCCAGGCGTTGAAGGATGACCTCCGCGTCGATCACAAGCCCGCCCGCGCACAGCTTCTGGCGCGGATAACGAGCCTTTTCCAGAATTAGGATGCGATCTGTGAGATGGGGAAAGTCTCTGGCGACGTGAAGCGCCGTAGAAAGCCCCGAGGGACCGCCACCGGTGATAATAATGTCACGTTCGAGCATGTTTCTGAATGCGTGATGTATATAGCGCGACAGCATTGTGTCGCATGACGAAAGTCAATTAATGCCGCAGTATCTGTGACAGGAATAATTTGGTACGGTCGTTCTGTGGTTCATGGAAGATCTGATGCGGTGTGCCCTGCTCGACGATCTCGCCCTTGTCGAAGAAGATCATACGGTTGGCTACCGCTCTGGCGAAACCCATCTCATGCGTGACGGCGACGATCGTCATGCCGGTCTGGGCAAGCTCGATCATCACATCCAGCACTTCTTTGATCATCTCTGGGTCGAGCGCCGAAGTAGGCTCATCGAAGAGCATAATGCGCGGCTGCATGGCAAGCGCCCGCGCGATCGCCACGCGTTGCTGCTGCCCGCCGGAGAGCTGCGCGGGATATTTGTCTGCCTGTTCGGGGATGCCCACGCGCTGGAGCAATTGCATCGCCTGCTCTCGCGATTGTGCCCTCGGCGTGCGTCGTACCCAGGATGGGGCAAGCGTGATGTTTTGCATCACGGTCAGATGCGGAAACAAATTGAACTGCTGGAAGACCATCCCCACTTCCTGACGGATCTTTTCCACATTGCGGATATCGTTGCCAATTTCGATGCCATCGATGATGATCTGTCCCTTTTGATGCTCCTCGAGGCGGTTAAGACAGCGAATAAAGGTGGACTTCCCAGAACCGGACGGACCAAAAATTACCACCACCTCACCCTTCTGGACGGTAAGGCTGATGCCTCGGAGGACGTGGAACTGGTCAAACCACTTATGCACATCCCGGCAAATGATGATCTCTTGTGAATTGTTGGTTTCGGTCATGTAAATCTCTTTTCCATTAAGCCTTGCGAAGGTTGATAGGGTGTAACAAAGCGGAACCGGAAAACTTTCGCAAGGCTATATTCCACATTATCGCTTCCCTACACCCAGAGCTTCTTCCATGCGGCGGCTGCCATAGGTGAATGCCAGATTGAACAGCCAATAAATAAGAAACGCAAACAGGAAGACCTCACGATGCGTTCCCAGCCATTCACTTTGTGCCAGAATCGAGCGTGAGATCCGTACCACGTCGAACAAACCGATAATGGCAACCA
>DATFHE010000028.1:0-8347 GCA_035248745.1 Anaerolineales bacterium
AGTTGTCCTCCAGAAGGCAAATCCTGGTGGGCTAGTTGTAGGAAAGCAAGCCAGGATCCCATTGAACTCCGCCGGTGGGTCCCAGGTGGTCGTAACGCCCGGCCCAGGCGCCACGTCTGCCCCCACGAATACAGGAACCGCCCCGACAGCACAACGGATCACCTTCGACCCGGGGTCCGCAACGGCTTCCCGGATCGGCGTGATCAATCCCGGTGAACGGATACAGTACATTGTCAGCGCCCCACAAGGTCAGATGATGACTATCACTCTCACAGCACCGCCGAACGAAGTTAATCTCGGCGTGAACAACCCCAACGGGCTTGCGGTCAAACCGCCTGACTCCCTGTATACATGGAGCACAACAGTTACGACAGGAGGTGATTACACGATCAACCTCGCAAGCCTGACGGGAAATACCAGCAAATCGTATACCCTGACGGTGACGCTATCGACTCCAACGGCGCCCGCGGCAACTCTCGCCGTAACGCCAGAAACACCAGCAGCCAACTCCAACCCTGGGGATGGTCCATAGAGTAAATACATTCGTGTCAATCCACAATCCGTGCAGTTTACTGTACGGATTGTTCTTTAAAAGCGAATCTTTGAGCGTTATACTTTTCTGAGTCCTTATTCCAGGATAGAAGGAGCAACCATGGAATTCCGAGATGTCGTTCTTAAGAGGCGGATGGTACGTAACTTTGCAGACCAACCTGTGGATCCGGCAATCATCGATCGTATCCTGGAGTTGACGCGTCACGCGCCGAGCGCAGGCTTTACACAGGGACAATCCTTTATCGTTGTCACCAGTCCTGAAAAAAAGAAAGCCATTGCAGCTACCTGTGAAGAAGCTGAATATGTCCAACGAGGCTTTGCTCCTTTTATTTCCAAAGCGCCCGTTCTGCTGATTCCCTGTACCAGCGAAGTCGCCTATCACCGCCGGTATCAGGAGGCGGATAAAGTGAATGAAGACGGATCGGAGATCGTCTGGCCAGTGCCTTACTGGTTCATGGACATTGGCTGTGCCGTGATGATCGCGTTGCTGGCGGCAATAGAGGAAGGATTGGTCTCAGCGTTCGCAGGCTCCAAGGATTTGGCTGCACTTCAGGCTTTGCTCGACATCCCTCCTGAGGTGACACCGGTGGGTGTGATTTCTCTGGGCTATCGCGCGCCAGATGTCCCCTCCCCTTCTCTAAAACGTGGCCGCAAAGCAGATACAGAGTACGTTCATCACGAACGTTGGTAAACTCCGCCCAGTGTTACAGCCCTCTTCGAAAGAAACTCTGCAACCTGTGAGAATCGAGACCCTGGATTTTCTGCGCGGCGTTGTGATGATTCTCATGGCGCTGGATCACGTCCGGATGTACTTTGCACTGGGAACGTGGTACGCAGAGCCCACGAACCTGGCAACGACAACACCCTTGCTCTTCTTCACACGCTGGATCACACACTTCTGCGCGCCTGTGTTTGTCTTCCTGGCTGGCACATCTGCCTTTCTATATGGAATGAAAAAGGATAACCGCAAAGAGACAGCCTGGTTCCTGTTCACGCGCGGGCTTTGGCTGGTCTTCGTGGAACTGGTCATCGTCAACTTTGCCTGGACGTTTGATATCACATACAGCTTTCGGATTCTGCAAGTGATCTGGGCGATCGGCATCAGCATGGTGGCAGTGTCGGCGCTGGTGTTCCTGCCAGAAAAATGGATTCTCGCCGTTGGCATGATGCTCGTCTTTGGGCACAATCTGCTGGACCCAATCACCGTGCAGGGATCCTCGATTCGGGACCTGGCTTGGTATACGCTGCATCAGCCAAATACTGTTTTCGTCGGTGGCACACTCGTCAACTTTGTCTACCCCGTCCTGCCGTGGATTGGGTTGATGGCATTGGGGTACGTCTTTGGAACGTTCTATAAAAATAGTTTCCCTGCCGATCGAAGAAGGAGATGGCTTCTAGGCATTGGACTTGCCACCACACTACTGTTCGTCCTACTCCGTGCCTTCAACTTGTACGGTGAACCGCAGGAATGGCGGACTCAAGACTCATCAATCTTCACCCTGCTGTCTTTCCTGAATACGACGAAATACCCACCTTCTTTGCATTTTCTGCTGATGACAATGGGGCCGGCTCTGATCTTCTTGTCGCTTCTCGAACGATACCCAAACCGGCTTCCAGCGCCTATAACTGTCTTTGGAAGAGTGCCCTTCTTTTTTTATGTACTTCACCTGTATGTTATTCACGTGCTTGCCCTGCTCCTGCTCGTCTATGAGGGGCGTGACCCAGGTGAGTACATCCTCTCTGCCAGTGCCCTACGATCAGGAAATTTGATCGACGCTGGATTGAGTCTCGGGACGATGTATGTCGTCTGGGTGGTCGTGATCGGTTTGCTCTATCCCGTTTGCAGGTGGTATCAGCGGTACCGGGAGACACATCCCTCGCAGTGGTGGCTGCGTTATGTGTGATAACTTCTGCGGGTTTTCCACATGCTATAATGCCGCCAGCGTACCCACCATCTGTGGTAATAGGAATTAAACATGGCAGAACTAAAGACCCGGGTGACCAAAGCCGAACCGAAATGTGGGGCACGAGCATCGTGGATCTCAAGGTCCTGAACGAATTGATCACAAAATCTGTGAAGCAATCCAAAGCGAATGCCCAGTGACGCAAACGTCCCTCGACTTGTACAACCAGGGACTGGGGAAGATTCCAAAGCATGTCTGGGAAAATGTTGAGCTGGAAAGGCTAAACCTTGCCGATAACGGGCTTAAGTCGATCTCTAAGAAAGTTGGCAACCTCACCCGCTTGACAATGCTCGATCTGGGGCACAACAAGCTATCGTCTTTACCTGACGTATTCCATGCACTGACGGACCTCAAGTTCCTTTATCTCAGCAACAATCGACTTCGTTCCCTCCCTCCATCGCTATGGGGTTTGAAGTCCCTCCTCTATCTAAACAGTACAGACAACCAGCTTGCTTCCCTGCCCAGTGAGATTGGGAAATTATCGAGCCTGATCGAACTCCGCTTATACAATAACCTGCTGACATCTTTACCTGAGTCCATCGGGAAGTTGGTTAACCTGCGCGAGCTGCACTTGATGGGGAATCAGCTACCGTCATTGCCTGAATCGATCGGTAAGCTGCATCATCTCAGAAAGCTGATGCTCGAGGGAAATAAAATTGAAACTCTACCGGACTCCATCGGCAATCTTAACCATCTGACAGACCTTGATCTGCGAAACAACCGCGTGAGGAAAGTCTCTCCATCCATTGGAAAGCTGAAGAACCTCCGCGTTCTCGATTTGAGAGCCAATCAGTTGACCCAGCTGCCGGCGAGCATGGCGAAACTGGAACATCTTGAAAAGCTGGATCTGCGCTGGAATAAATCTATGGCAGTACCGAAGTGGATAACAGAACTCGAGCAACGGGGATGTATTGTCTATACCTAATCTAAAGCTCCTCTAAGGATTTCTGGCTAGAATGGGGGAATTATTTTACCTGCATCAAACTATGTACATCCATACCCGGAGAATCTGCGTAATTTCTTTTACAGAGTCCAATCCACATAGAAGTTCAAGAGAGAATTCATGCAAAAATCAAACTATTTCTGGCTGCCGTTAATCCTGGCGTTCGTTGCAAGTGCCTGCGGAACACAGGCAGTTCCTCCGACTGCTTCGGGAGAGGTGCAGAGCACTGCCCAGGCGGTGGCTTCCACACTGATTGCGGAAACCCAGCAAGCGGTACCGTCGCTCACCCCGGTTCCCACCAATACGGCAATCCCTCTCCCCACGGCGACTTCTGTCCCCACCCATCCGCTTCAGATCGACGCCATGCGTGCCCAGCAATATCCCGGTAGTGACATTGTGATCGAAGAAGTTCTGGATCCGGGCGTGAATTACAGCCGCTATTATGTTTCGTATCTTTCCGAGGGACTGAAAATCTACGCACTGATGACTGTCCCTGATGGCGAGAAACCGTCAACAGGTTGGCCTGTGATCATCTTCAACCACGGCTTCATCCCACCGGATGTATACAAGACTACGGAACGCTACATTGCCTACGTGGACTTGATCGCGCGCAGTGGCTATATCGTCTTCCGTTCAGATTACCGCGGGCACGATCGCTCTGAGGGAGAGCCAGGTGGCGCCTACAGCAATCCCGGCTATACCGTAGATGTGCTCAACGCGGTCGCATCGATGAAGCGCTACCCGGATGCCGACCCCAACCGCATCGGTATGTGGGGGCATTCGATGGGCGGCTATATTACCCTGCGCTCGATGGTCGTGACCCAGGATATCAAGGCCGGTGTCATCTGGGCGGGGGTGGTTGCCTCCTATCCCGACCTGCTCACGCGCTGGCGGCGCGGACCGAACGCTGCGGCAACACCGACTCCCAACCCGCGCTCGTGGCGCTTCTCGCTCATGCAGGAGTTCGGCTCACCCGAGCAAAACCCGGAGTTCTGGCGTTCCATCTCGGCGAACTCCTACGTTAACGAGATTTCCGGGCCCATTCAGCTCCATCATGGGACCCTGGATGAAGATGTGCCGCTGGAGTTTTCAGAGTTGCTCTACTTCGAAATGCTCAACGCCAACCAATATGTGGAGTTGTACAAATACGAAGGCGATAATCACAACATTTCCAATTATTTCAGCACTGCCATGCAGCGTACCATCGAGTTCTTCGACAGGTTTGTGAAACAGCCGGGAGGGTGACCTCATCTCCATAACCAGGGCGCTCCACAGCCCACCCGTCTACTAGGTGACAGTCATGTTTTCGAGTGAGTGACTGTCACCTTTGGATTCCGGCGAATAAACTCCGACAAAATTGCTATTTTTATAGTATTCGATGTGGTGTAAAATCCTTAAGGTTCTGTCTATACAGCGCATACAATAAGCATTGCCCAGGTATGGAGGTTAGCGATGTTTAAGACTCAAAATCTCTATCAAAACGATGAGAAGTGGAAGAACGTCCGGCTCGGCAATTCGTCGGAAACGCTTGGCGGCTGGGGCTGTCTACTCACCTCCGCTACCATGGTGTTGAATGGGATCGGCTACAACGAAACACCCGAGACGGTCAATGAGAAGATGAAAAGGGCGGGTGGGTTCCAGGGCGCGTTTTTCATTCCCAGCGTTCTGCCTTATATCTGGCCCAACTGCGCCTACCGAGATATGCAATCCTGCGAAAGCTACCCGGCTCCGATTGCACAGATCGACCAGGCAATTGCCGCGGGGAAACCAGTCATCCTGCAGGTGGATTGGAACCAGCAGGCAGGCGTCCAGACGCACTTTGTGCTGGTCAAGGAGAAACAGGGGGATGACTATGTGATCTACGATCCATACAAGTATTCGGGGGACGGTCCCGGTAAGGATGTTTTACTGACAAAGCGCTATAAATTTAACGGCGCGCGGCTCGAGACGGAGATTAGCGCCGTCTTATGGTTAGACTCGTATGGAGTGCCGGCGGAGCCTCCCAAGATGACAAAGGCCCCCGTCCCTGCAGAAAACTATACACTCTACACGATGGAAGATGATCTTGCTCTGCGCGCACAACCATCTACAGGCGGTTTCCTTGTGAAGCGGTTGATGATGGGCACCGAACTCATCAGCCTCGAGCCAAAGTCTACAGCCAAAGGCAAACTCGGCGTCAACGGAAAGTGGATCCAGATACAGGACTCCAACGGAGATCAAGGATATGTGGCTGCGTGGTACGTCTCGGATGTAAAGGGAATGCCTGCCACTTCTGCTTCCACATCTACGGCATCGACCGGGATAGGAAATCTACCGCCGGGAGCGCTGTTATTAGTACCCACCGCCCAGCTTTCTTTACGGACCGCGCCCAGAGTTGCACCTGAAACATTGATGCGTTATATACCCGTTACCGAGCAATTAATCAGCCTGGAGCCTGCCCAACAGGCAATCCCGAAAGTGGGTGTGGAAGGCCAATGGCTTAAAGTGAGAGATGCCTCTGGTAAAGAGGGCTATGTGGCAGCGTGGTTTGTCCGGTATATCAGCGGATCCACCGCACAAGAGACAGCGGACTCTCCGACAGTTATGTCCAGCAACGGGGGTCCGATGAAAGTCCGCGCCGCTGCCGAGGGCGTTGCATTACGAAGACAACCGGTCGTCAGCGATTCGACGTTGATCAAGCGCCTGTCGCTTGGCACAGAGCTGACCGTCCTGGAACCGAACGGCGAAGCCAAGATCGGCAGGAATGATCAGTGGCTGAAGGTTAAGGACCCGGTAGGCGCAGAAGGCGTGGTCGCCGCCTGGTTTGTTGCCCGCTGAACGTAACGGAACTTTGGGTCATAAAGGAGAAACCTGCCATGGAAACTGAGACACCGAAACCAACCCCGATTCTGGAAATTGCGTGGCTCCGCCATGCGGACCTGGATCTTGCTGCCGACAAGCGCACCAGAGGGTTTTATAGCATCCGCCGGTGGATCGCCTGGCTGGGTGTGCTCGCAACCCTGTTTGCCATATTCACCGAACGGGAAATGTTCTCTCCCATTAGTCCAACACTGCAAGTAGGTGTTAATCTTCTTTTTGTAGCAATCCCTGTGGTGGCATCTATATTTGCGGCATTTGCCACTAAGTTTTTCTCGAACGGAGATTGGTTAGTCTACCGGGCGGGCGCCGAAGAGATCAAGAAGGAAATTTATACCTACCGCACGATCCTGCCGAAGAATAAAACGCGCCGGGATTATTTGGAAAAACGTCTGGGCGAGATCCAGCGCAAGATATTCCGCAACGTGGGCGGCGAATTTTCCTTTGAAGGATATAAAGGGCCTCTTCCCAAAAACTACAAGGAGAATAATCCTGAGAGTGACCCCGGGTTTCACGACCTGACAGGTGATGAGTATGTCAAGTACAGGGTGAAACATCAATTGGATTGGCACAATAACCGGATCAATCAGCGTAAACGTGAACGTCTCGTGATGACCATCCTGATTCTCTGTATCGGCGGACTTGGGGCGTTGCTGGCAGCTCTGGGAGGTACGTTAGCGATCTGGGTGGCACTGACTGCCTCTATCACAGCGGCTCTGCTCGGCTGGCAGGAACTAAGAAATGTGGACCAGACCATAAAAAACTACAGCAAAGTTGTTATGGAACTCACACTCCTATACAACCACTGGCAAAACCTTGAACCGGAAGAACGCACTGCGGCAGAACTTGAAAAGACGGTACTCGGTTGCGAACGTATCCTCTGGGCGCAAAACAGGGAATACATCCGCTCCATGCAGGATGCGCTTCGAGAGGCAGATCTGGAAAAAGATGCAGCCTTTATTAACCAGATCATCAAAGAGTCAGCAGACTCTGCAGAACGCGCCAAAGAGAAGATGCATGAAAATATCATCGAGACTCACCAAGGCTTTTTGACAGAAACGGAACAAGCATTTGATGAAACCGCTCAATCTGTGCTTGGCTCCCTGGCGGAGGAAGCCTCCTCAGAGATCGTCCGGAAAGAGCTCGAGGCGATGGGTGAAGCCATCACCGAAGCTTTTGAAAATGCGAAGGACCGTGCCACTTCCTTCGTCGATTCGATCACGCAGGTCAAGGAAGAATATGCACATGTGGAGATCAGCAAGGATACAACCATGGAAGAGCTCAATACTATCCTTGCCAAATACCCAAAGACCAACGATGTGAAAGGGTAAGCAGCTTATCCGCAGAATTGCAGAGATAAGAGAAAGTGCAGCCAGTGACACCATCTACTCCGCAGGAACCGAACATTCCTTCGCAATCCTCATCCGTCTCTGAGGAAACCGCGAAGCCTGTGCCCGTCATCAAGACCCTGGAACCGGGCACAGAGCCAGCCTCCCCATCGGTCCATCCGGAGGTGCGCCCGCACGCGTTCGTGATCATGCCCTTCGGGAAAAAGAAGGGCGCAGACGGGGCGATCTATGATTTCAACGCCATCTACAGCCAGTTGATCAAGCCGGCACTTGAGCTGGCAGGGTTCGAACCGTTCCGCGCCGACGAAGAGACCGCCAGTGGCGACATCCTGACCGATATGTTCCAGGAGTTGCTGCTGGCCGACCTCTGCATTGCGGATATGAGCATCGACAACGCCAATGTGTTTTATGAGCTGGGTATCCGGCATGCCTTCCGTAAACGCGGCATCGTCCACATCCAGGCGGGGCGCGCTTATATGCCGTTCGATGTATTCAACGTCCGCACGACTCCCTATCACATTACGACAGAAGGTGTCCCGGACCCCGAATTTTTAGAAAAGGATAAAGCCGTCATCTCACGCGTGACGCGGGATACCTGGGCATCTGATCTGGATGCGGTGCAAAGCCCGATCTTCAACCTGCTCGATGGCCTGGAAGAACCGGACCGCAAATCGCTCGAGACT